>CAYUTT010000097.1:0-7063 GCA_964447575.1 uncultured Methyloceanibacter sp. | reverse complement strand
GGCCATGCCTGGGGCGTAGGCGCCTGGGGTTGCGGTTGCGGCACCATCTTGGGTGCGGGGGCTTGCGGCTGCGCGGCATGCGGGCGCGATGGCGCCTTCCCGGCATTGCCGCCGAAGGTAAAGTCGCCGCCACCGCCTTGCGGCGCCATGACGGGAACGTCCGGCATCTGCTTCGGCCTTAGCTCCACGATCCCCGCCTCGAGCTGGGCATAGATGCGCCGAAGCAGTGGACGCGTATCGAGATTGAGGAGCGTGCCGTAGGCGTTGACCACGCGGCAGGTCTCGGGCCAGGGCGGCAAGGCATAGATCGCGCCCTGCTCCAGCGCCTGAACGACCTCGATCGGAGTGGCAATGCGCGCGGCAAGGTCCGTCTCGGACAGATTGCTGGCGGCCCGAAGGTCCCGAAACAGCTCGGCCACTTCCGCATCATAGCCGGCAGGCATCTCTCTAATCCCGTGAATATGAAGACACCGCCGCCCGGCGTCCGGCGACGAATCTCCTTGCACTTGCTGCGGCCCAGCAGCCATCGCTGGCCGGCCCCATCCCTGCGATTTCCACCTAACACAAGCCCAATGCCGGTGAGTTTGCAAGTGGTCGCGAGACGGCTTGGGCCGGCGCTCGCTTGCCTAACTTCCTAGTGGCACAGGAAAACTAGACTTGCACACCCGTTTCCGCAGCAAAACGTCTCAAATCTTCGCGAAGCGAAGTCTTCCCGGCGACGAGCCACGCGTCTAGCTTTTCCTTCAAAACGGCGGCATCGAGCGACAGAACCATGGCCTTCACGGGGCCGAGGGACGCCGGCGCCATGGAGATGGAGCGGAAGCCGAGTCCGATCAGGGCCATGGCTTCAAGCGGCCGCCCCGCCATTTCGCCGCATAGGGTCAACGGCGTCTCGTGTCTCTCGGCGGCCTCGACGATCTGCCGGAATGCGCGCAGCACCGGGGGACTCAATGCGTCGAAGCGGTCGGCGACGCGCACATTCCCCCGGTCCGCAGCGAACAAGAACTGCACGAGATCATTGGAGCCGACCGACGCGAAATCGGCCATGGGAAGAATGCCATCGAGCTGCCACAGCAGCGCCGGCACCTCGATCATGGCGCCGACCATGAGCTTCTCTGGCTCCGTTCGGCCGTGCTTCTTGAGGAGCGTCACCTCCCGGTCGATCAGCGTGCGCGCGCGCGAGAACTCGGAGACGTCGGAGATCATGGGCAGCATCACATGCAGCTCGCGTCCTTGCGCGGCGCGCAAGAGCGCGCGGATCTGCGTGCGGAACAGCGCCGGCCGATCGAGCGCCATGCGGATCGCGCGCCAGCCGAGCGCCGGATTCTCCTCGACGCCTGCGCGGAAGTACGGAATCACCTTGTCGCCGCCCACGTCGAGCGACCGGAACACCACGGGCCGCCCGCCGGCGGCGTCGAGAACAGACTTGTAGAGGCGCGTCTGCTGCTCGAGCCGCGGGAAGGTGGACGAGATCATGAATTGCAGCTCGGTGCGGAACAACCCGATGCCGTCGGCGCCCGACTGGTCGAGATGCGGCAGGTCGAACAGAAGGCCCGCGTTGATATTGAGGCTCACACGCTGGCCGTCCAGCGTGACCGGCGGAACGTTACGCAGCGCCGCATACTGCGCCTGGCGCCGCGCCCGGAAGCGCACCTTGTCGGCATAGGCGGAGATGACCTCATGCGTCGGCCTCAGATGCAGCTCGCCACCCTCGGCGTCGACGATGGCCGCATCTCCCGATTCCACGGCCTCCAGCACACCCTTGCATTGGGTGATGGCGGCAACGCCGAGGGCGCGCGCCACGATGGCCACGTGGCTATTCGTTCCGCCTTCTTCGAGGACAAGGCCGCGCAGGCGCTGCCGGTCGTAGTCGAGCAGCTCGGCCGGGCCCATGGTCCGGGCCACGATGATGGCGTCCTCGGGCAAGCTGCCTGTGGCCGCTGTTTCCGTACCGCCCGACAGGAGGCGCAGCAGACGGTTGGAGAGGTCGTCGATGTCATGCAGACGATCGCGGAAGCGCGGATCGGGCATCCGCAGCATGCGCGCCCGCGTGTCGTTGCGCACGCGTTGCACGGCCGCTTCCGCGGTAAGGCCCGTGGTAAGCGCCTCGTCGAGCCGCCGCCGCCAACCGTGGTCGTGGGCGAACATCCGAAAGGCTTCCAGCACTTCGCGGTGCTCGCCAGCGCGCGCGAGATCGCCCCGCTCCATCATCTCGTCGATCTGACCGGTCAGTTCCTCGATTGCCTGTTGCAACCGGCGGCGTTCGAGCTCGATGTCCTCGGCGATGAGGCGCGTGACCACGATCCGCGGCTCGTGCAGCACGACATGTCCCAGGGCCACGCCCTCGGAGATGAGCTGGCCCTCGAAGCGCGCGCTGACATCCCGGCGAATCTCCGAGGTGACCTCCTCGGTGACGATCCCGCCGGAGGCGAGCATCTCGGCAAGCACCATCGCCGTGGTCTGGAGCGCCTCGACCTCCTCGTCGGTATAGTGGCGCATGGTGCGGTTCTGCACCGTGAGCACGCCGATCGTGTGCCCGCCGCGCAGGATCGGCACGCCGACGAAGGAATGGTAGATCTCCTCCCCCGTCTCGGGCCGGTAGGAGAAGGCCGGGTGATGCTGAGCGTCGGCGAACTGTTTGGGCTCGGCCTGCGCGGCGACGAGACCGACAAGGCCCTCGCCGGGCTTGAGATGGGTGTTGTGGATCGCTTCGGGATTCAGACCTTCGGTTGCCACCAGCTCGAGCGAGCCGTCGCGCCGCCTGAGATAGAGCGAGCACACCTCGGCCACGATGTTGGAGGCGATCAGCACGACGACCTTGTCGAGGCGCGCCTGGGCACTCTCGTGCTCCGCCATCACCTCGCGCAGGCGACGGAGCAACTGTCTTGGAGCACCAACTGACGCAGGCATAGCTGAAGTCCTAGCCGTCCGCCTCTTGCTGCGGACCGAGCCTCCTGGAGTCGAGAGACCAGATTAGCCGCTTTTGGCCCCTAGCGGCTGTCCAACCCGAATAGGGTATGCAAGGTCCGCACTGCAAGCTCGGCATAGGCCGCATCGATCAAAACGCTGATTTTGATCTCCGATGTCGAGATCGCCTCGATATTGATGCCCTTTTCGGCCAGCGCGCTGAACATTTGCGCGGCGACGCCCGCGTGGCTGCGCATGCCGACGCCGATGGCCGAAACCTTGGCGATGTCGGTCGAACCCCGCAACTCCCCATAGCCGATGGCGCCCTTCGCCTTGGTGAGGACTTCGAGGGCCCGGTCGAGGTCGGCGCTCTGCACCGTGAAAGTCAGGTCGGTGTGGCGGCCGTCCTCGGACACGTTCTGCACGATCATGTCGACGTTGATATTGGCTTCCGCCAGCGGGCCAAAGACCTGCGCCGCCACCCCCGGCTTGTCGGCCACTTTGAGCAGCGTCACCTTGGCCTCGTCCCGCGCATAGGCAATTCCACTGACGACGTTTTGCTCCACGATCTCATCCTCATGGCAAACCAGGGTTCCAATCCCCTCGCCGGTGTCGGGATGGCCTTTGCCGGCAAGGTCGGGCGCATCGAAGCTCGAGCGGACGAGCACGCGGACGCCCTTCTGCATGGCGAGCTCGACCGAGCGGGTCTGCAGCACCTTGGCCCCTTGCGAGGCCATTTCCAGCATCTCCTCGTAGGAGATGCGGTCGAGGCGGTGCGCCTTCGGCACCACGCGGGGGTCGGTGGTATAGACGCCGTCCACGTCGGTATAGATGTCGCAGCGGTCGGCGCAAAGCGCCGAGGCCAGCGCCACCGCGCTCGTATCCGAGCCGCCGCGGCCGAGTGTGGAGATGCGATTTCCCGGCGCGATGCCCTGGAACCCCGCGACCACCGCGACCTCGCCCGCGAGCATACGATCTTTCAGCTCGGCCACGTCGATGCCCATGATGCGGGCCGTGCGGTGGGCGGCGTCGGTACGCAGCGGGATTTGCCAGCCCTGCCAGGAGCGCGCCCTCAGACCGAGCGACTGGAGCACGAGCGCAAGCAGGCCGGACGTCACTTGCTCGCCGGAGGCGACCACCGCATCGTATTCACACATGTCGTAATGGGCGGAGGCTTCCTCGCCGTTTTGGCTACGCTCCTTGTGGCCCCAGGCCTGCTCGACGAGCGCGACGAGCTGGTTCGTCTGCCCGGCCATGGCCGAGACCACGACGGCGACGGCGTGACCGGCGTTGGCCTCGCGCTTGACGTGTGCCGCGACATTACGGATGCGGTCCAGGTCCGCTACCGACGTGCCGCCGAATTTCAGCACCAGAAGAGACATAGGGCTCACAACAAGAGGGCCGGCCCTGACTTGGACCGGCCGGGAAAATTCGGCTCTTTCATACTGATTGCCGCCCAAAGCCGCAACATGGCTGTCTGCCCCGAGAGGAAGCTTGGCCAAGCGCCTTGACAGCCGTCCCCGCGCGCGGGCCTTTGGTTGCTCATGGTCAGAGCCTCAGATGCCATAATCGACGCCGAAGAGGTCGCCCGGTTCGCCAAGCTCGCGGACCAGTGGTGGGATGCCAACGGACCCTTCCGGCCGCTCCACCGCATCAACCCCACCCGCCTCATCTATATCCGCGACCAGCTCTGCGGCCATTTCGGTCGCAATCCGAAGGCGCCGCCTTCGCTCACCGGGCTTACCGTGCTCGACATCGGCTGTGGCGGCGGGCTCGTCGCCGAGCCTCTCACCCGGCTGGGCGCAAGCGTGACAGGCATCGACCCGGCGGAGGAAACCATCGCCGCCGCCAAATCCCATGCCGAAGGCGCCGGGCTCGGCATTGCCTACGAGGCCACCACGGCCGAGGTCCTGGCCGATGCGGGCAAGAGCTTCGACGCCGTGCTGCTATTGGAGGTGGTCGAGCATGTGCCCGACGTGCCGGCCTTCGTGAAGCGGCTCAGCCCCCTGGTGAGGCCGGGAGGACTGATGATCCTCTCGACGCTGAACCGCACGCTGAAGGCCTATGCCCTCGCGATCATCGGCGCCGAGCTCATTCTGCGCTGGCTGCCGGTGGGGACCCATCAATGGGACCGCTTCGTCACGCCCGAGGAGCTCAAATTGGTGCTGTCCGGCGCAGGTCTCGCCCTCACCGACACGACGGGCATGGCCTACGACCCGCTCGCCGACGCGTGGTACCTCTCAGCCGATACCGACGTGAACTATTTCGCCACGGCCACGCGGGCCGCTTAGGGCGGGCCTAGTAGCCCGGCGCGCGGAACCACCGGCGGCGCTCCTGCCGCTGGTATTGCCGGGGCGGCGCCTGGTAATAGGGCTGGAACAGCCGGCGCCGCTGGCGCGTGACCGGCGGCTGCTCTTCGTAGTAGCCGTAGCGGTCGTAATAGCCGTAGGGATCGCGGCGCCGATCGGGAGAGCCCCGGTCACGCTGCCTGGGCTCCGTGATCTTGTATTCCCCGCCGGGCGTCACGCCTGCCAGCACGACTTGGGTGCTTTCGAGCCCGTGCTCCTCGACGATCTTGAAGAGGGTCTCGGCATTCTTGGGCGAGAGTCGCACGCAGCCTTTGGACGCCGGGCTGCCTAGCTTCTTGACTTCGGTGGTGCCGTGAATCGCATGCCCCTTCTTGGTGAAGAAGATGGCATGGGGCATGGGCGCGTTGTCCCACTGCCGGCTGTACCAGATCTTGTTCATGGAGCTCGCGGTGAAGGTGCCCGACGGCGATGAGTAGCCGCCAATGCCGGTCGACACCGGCCAGGTGTATTTTTCGACGCCGTCGACGAACACCGTCATCTCTTGCATGCCCTTGTCGACGTTGACGACGACGGAGGGCGCGCGTGGCTGCGTGGCATCATCCGGCGTGTCGCTCTCCACCGTGTCGATCCCGGGATCGCCGTCCGGATAGACCGGCTCCGGCTGCGACGAAAGGTTGGCGCCGTCGTCATCCGGCTCACCTTGTAGGCCGGCCAGGGCCGACGGTGCGGCCGCATCAGGCGTGGTGGCGTGGGGCTCGGCGCTCGCAGGTCCGGCGAACAGGATCGCTAGGAGGCCCGCGGCGAAGAGGATGGAAGGCACAGTTCGGGGTGCAAGCTGCGATAAGAGGCGCATCGTTCGTTCCCTGGTTACGCGCAAACCACCACCCGGCAGCCTTTAGATATAGGGCTAACAAGGCCTTACCAGGGCGCCTCGCGAGAAATTATCCCCTCTTATACCCGAGGCCCCCAAACAAGACGTTACCGGGGGAGGTAAGCACAGATTGCAACGCCTTGGCGTCAGTTGTGTTCCTCCGGCAGCTTCGGCAAGGGCACTGCCGGAATTCCCTCTTCGTGCAATGCCTTAGCCTCCTCCCCGGTCGTCTCTCCGTAGATATTGCGGGCCTCGGTCTCGCCGTAGTGAATCTTCCGCGCCTCCTCGGCGAAGGTTTGTCCCACATCCTCGGCATTGCGCTTCAGGTGCTCGCGCAAATCCTTCAGGAAGGCGTAGGTCTGCGTCCGCTCGCGCTCCGCGGGTGATTCGGGTGTCTCGACGCCCCCCGGGGCCGGGCCGGTGCTACGCAGCACGGCCGGCGCCATGGGCGCCTTCTTCACCTCGTGGCTCCCGCAATCGGGGCACATGATCGCACCGGCCTCGGCCTGCTCGTCGTAGGACGCGCCCGACGAGAACCAGGCATCGAACCCATGGCCGTGCACGCAGGTGAGCGCGAAGCGGATCACGACGCCTCCCTTTTCGCTGGGGCCCACGCGCCGCCCGCGATCTCGACCTCGTACGCGCGCCCATGCTTCAGCGCCGGGATCCGCCCGCGGACCTCCTCGCAGAGCCTGGGGTCGATATCGGCAAAGATGACGCAAGGATCCGCACCAGCCTCGGCAAGGACCTCGCCCCAGGGCGAGACGATGAGACTATGGCCGAAGGTCTCCCGCCCGTTCTCGTGCAAACCCCCTTGGGTGGCGGCGAGGACGAAGGCGCCGGTCTCGATCGCACGCGCCCGGATCAGCACATGCCAGTGCGCCTGCCCCGTCTGCTTGGTGAAGGCGGCGGGGATGGCGATGAGGTCGGCACCGGCCGTGGCGAGCGCCCGGTAGAGCGCGGGAAAGCGCAAGTC
>CAYUTT010000096.1:0-7087 GCA_964447575.1 uncultured Methyloceanibacter sp. | reverse complement strand
GCCTCGCGAACGGCCGGCTCCGCCGCCTGCTGCGGCGAGCGAGCCTGAACCGTTACCCTGGCTTACGCCCAACGCCTCCTCCAGGAGACGCTGAAACTCCTGACGGCTGACCTCGATCGCACCGAAGCGCGCGAGGTGCCCGGTGACGAACTGCGTGTCGAGAAGCGTGAAGCCGCCGTATTTTAGCCTGGCAACAAGATAGACCAACGCGATCTTGCTCGCGTCGCGCGCCTTCGAGAACATGCTCTCGCCGAAGAACGCGCGGCCGAGATGGACGCCGTATAGCCCTCCCGTGAGTTCGCCGTCCTGCCACACTTCGACCGTGTGGCAGTGTCCGAGCGCGAACAGGTCGCGATAGAGGTTGCGGATGCGGCCGTTGATCCAGGTGCTACGCCTGCCGGTGCGCGGGGCCGCGCAGCCTTCGATCACGCCCTCGAAGTCGTTGTCGATCTTCACCTCGAAATCGCTGCGGCGGATGGTGCGGGCGAGGCTCTTCGGCACGTGCACGCAATCGAGCGGAAGAATGCCCCGGCGCTCAGGCTCGATCCAGTAGAGAGCGTTGTCGTCGGCGCTTTCCGCCATCGGGAAGATGCCGCAGGCATAGGCCTTGAGCAGCACCTGCGGCGTGATCTCGATCATCACGTCGTCGATGGTGGTCATGGCGCGTTACCCGGGGCGCTCGTTGTTCGGCGCCAGATGATCCTCGAGCCAATGGATGTCGTAATTGCCGTCGACGATGTCGGGCTCGGAGATGAGGGAGATGAACAGCGGGATAGTGGTCTCGATGCCATCGACGACGAATTCTCCAAGCGCCCGCTTGAGCCGCATCAAGCATTCGTTGCGCGTACGGGCATGCACGATGAGCTTGCCGATCAGACTGTCATAATACGGCGGAATGGTGTAGCCCGCGTAAGCGCCCGAATCGACCCTGACACCGAGCCCGCCCGGCGTGTGGAAGTGAGTGATGGTCCCTGGCGAGGGCCGGAAGGTATGGGGATTCTCCGCGTTAATGCGGCATTCGATGGCGTGCCCGTTGAAGCGCACCTCTTCTTGGCGCAATGACAGCGGCGCCCCGGCCGCGATCCGGATTTGCTCGATCACGAGATCGAGCCCGGTGATCATCTCGGTGACCGTGTGCTCCACCTGGAGGCGCGTGTTCATCTCGATGAAGAAGAACTCGCCATTCTCATAGAGGAACTCGACCGTGCCGACGCCGCGATAGCGGAGCTTGCGCATGGCATTGGCCACGACCTCGCCGATGCGCACCCGCTCGCTGTCGTTGAGCGCAGGGGAGGGGGCCTCTTCCCAGAGTTTCTGGTGACGCCGCTGCAGCGAGCAATCGCGCTCCCCAAGATGGATGGCATTGCCGGCGCCGTCGGCCAGCACCTGCACCTCGATGTGCCGCGGCTTGGCGAGATACTTCTCGAGATAGACGGTGTCGTCGCCGAAGGCGGCACGCGCCTCGTTGCGGGCCGTGCGCAGCGCCGGCTCGAGCTCGTTCTCGAAATGGGCGAGCTTCATGCCGCGGCCGCCGCCGCCGGCCGCCGCCTTGACCATGACCGGATAGCCGATCTCCGCCGCGATCCCCTTGGCCTCCTCGAAGTTCGCGACCGGGCCGTCAGAGCCTGGCACGACCGGGATGCCGAGCGCCTTCGCCGTCTCCTTCGCCTTGATCTTGTCGCCCATCAGCCGGACGTGCTCGGCGGTGGGGCCGATGAAGGTGATCTTGTGCTCCTCGAGGATCTCGGCGAAGCGGGCATTCTCGGCCAGGAAGCCGTAGCCGGGATGGACGGCGTCCGCGCCCGTGATCTCGCACGCGGCAACGATCGCGGGGATGTTCAGATAGCTGTCCTTGGCCGGCGGCGCGCCGATGCACACGCTTTCGTCGGCGAGCCTGACATGCATGGCGTGCGCATCGGCGGTCGAGTGGACCGCCACCGTGGCGATGCCGAGCTCCTTGCAGGCCCGTTCGATGCGAAGCGCGATCTCTCCCCGGTTGGCGATCAGGATTTTGTCGAACATCGAGTTAGCGTTGCTCGATCACCACCAAGGGCTCGCCGTACTCAACCGGCTGGCCGTCCTCGATCAGGATCGCGATGACGGTCCCGGCCTTGGGCGAGGGGATCTGGTTCATGGTCTTCATGGCTTCGATGATGAGGAGCGTCTGCCCCGCCGCCACGCGGCTGCCGACCTCGACGAAAGGCGGCGCGCCTGGTTCGGGCGAGCGGTAGGCGGTGCCGACCATGGGTGAGGTGACTGTGCCTGGATGGACCGCGACCTCTTCCGGCTGGCCACCGCGCTTCGGCTCGCGATGCTCATGCGCCAGAGGCACGCCGCCGTTTGAGGTGGTCGTCAAGGTCGTGGTGAGGTTGACGCCGCGCGCGACCCTGAGGCGGCGTCCCTCGAGCTCGATCTCGATCTCGGTGAGGCCGGTCTCTTCGAGCAGCGCCGCGAGCTCCCTGATCAGATCCTTGTCGAGGCTACCCCCGTCTTTGGTCATCGGCGTCCTTTCTTGTCATTATCCGGCTTGCCTGGGGCGATCGCCGAGGCCAACGCCTCGATCGCAAGCTCGTAGCCCAGGCCTCCGAACCCGCAGATCACGCCCATCGCCGCCTTGGAGATATAGGACCGGTGACGGAACGGCTCGCGGGTGAAGATATTCGATAGATGCACCTCGACGGAAGGAACCGGGCAGGCGAGCAGCGCATCGAGCATCGCGATCGAGGTATGCGTGAAGGCGCCGGCATTGACGATCAGCCCGCTTGCGTCCGTTCGCGCCTCCTGAATCCACGTCACCAGCTCCCCCTCGAGATTGGTCTGCCGGAAGTCGACGGAGAAACCGAGCGATTTCGCCTTCCGTTCGCACCGCTGGCGCAAATCCTCAAGTGTTTCCTTGCCGTAGATCTCCGGCTCGCGGGTCCCAAGCAGGTTCAGGTTTGGGCCGTTCAGGACGTAAATCGGTTTGGCCATGGTGGGTCGCGGGACGCCTAGTTGGGCTGGACTCGGACCCAGGGAAGGCCGAGCCGCAAGCACGGGAAACGGGCCCCTTTATCAGCTTTTCTGCCGTTCGGCAAAAGCCGCTAGCGGCCAGAACGGCCCTTTTGTCTCTTACGGTTAGGCGTTAGCAAGCGATCTTGCAGCCCTTCTCACGGACCTCCGTCACCTTCTCGACCAGTTGGTCGTAGAGGTCCTCGGGAGCGCCGGGGATGGAGCGGTCGCCGATCAGATAGAGGGGCGTACCCTGCAGGCCAAGCTGTTGCGCAAGCATGCGGGTTTCCTCCAGGGCCGCCTGCACCTCCGCGCTCTCCATGTCCGCTTCGAGCTGCGGCACGTCGAGCCCCATATCGTTGGCGATGCGCAGGACCTTCTCCTTGTTCGCTTTGCCGGGATCGGTGTAGAGCCTCTGGTGCATCTCGAAATATTTGTCCTGCTTCATGGCCGCGAGCGCGCCCTTGGCCGCGTCCTCGGACTCCTCGCCGAAGATCGGCAGCTCCTTGAACACGAACTTCACGTTGTCGTCGTTATCGATGAGCTTGATCACGTCCGGCATGGCGCGGCGGCAGAAGCCGCAATTGTAGTCGAAGAACTCGACCACGGTGACGTCGCCGTCCGGATTGCCCGCGGCGAACGATTTGCTGGAGCGGAACAGCGCGTCTGCGTTGTCGCTGATCGCCTTCTCCTGGAGCACCGCCTGCTCCTCCATTTGTCGCTTGTCGAGCTCCGTCGTCATCTCGACCAGGATCTCGGGGTTCTCGGTCAGGAACTCCCGTACGATCTCGACAACCTGCCTCTTCTCCAGGCTGGCGGAAGGGGCGTCGGTGACCCCCGGCGCGGTACGCCAGACGATCAAAATCGTCGCTGCGCTCACGATGGCGGCGACGATGGCGGCCACCAAAGCGGTGGCGAGGCCGGACTTAGAGGTCATTAGTCAGCTCTCCGGGGGTTAGAGTTACCTGTTGCCAGGCAATTCGAAGGCGAGGATATCGTCCGCTCTGATCCAGTTGGGCGTACCCGTGGGAAGCCCTTCCTTGGCCCTTTTGGCCTGTTGCTTCGCGAGGCTCAAGCGCCCTTCATAGAAATAGGCCTCCGCCGACGCAAGCGATGCCTGGGCCATGAAGTTCTGCCTGGCGCCCGGCGCGCTGGCCCGTTCGGCTTTGCGCGCGTAGGCCGAGGCGAGCTGGCGGTAGCCCATCGCGGAGGCTCTTTCGCGGGCGAGAGCCGTACGCAGATTACGAATGACTTCATCGACATAGCGATCGTCGTTGGTTCCGAGCATCGCCTGGGCCAGCATGATCTGGATGAGCGGCTCATGCGGGGCGAGCTCGATGGCCTTCTGGAGCGGCCCGACCGCTTCGGCGCTCCTGCCGCTCTCGAAGAGGAACTGTCCCTTGAGCTCGTGGAAATAGGGCCAATTGGGTTGGGCGGCGATGAGCTGATCGAGCATCGGCATCGCGACCTGCACGCCATCCTGGCGGTAGGTGGCGATGGCCCGGGCATAGACCCCAGCGAGCGAGGTGTCGGATTTCGGATAGCGGTTGAAGGCGATCTCGGGTTTGTCGAGGAACCCTGAGAACTTCGCGCGGACGAGATCGTGGCGGAACTGGAGCTCAGGTGGATCCTTGGCCTCGTAGTAGGGACTGGATTCGACCAGTTCGCGGAGTTGCGTGATGCGCGTCTGCGGCAGCGGGTGGGTCATCAGATAGGGGTTGATGCCTTGGATGCCGCGCAGCTTCTCGCCCAGGATCTCGAACGTCTCGATCATGCCCCGGCCCGATTGCTTGGTGGCATTGAGATAGAGCATCGCAGCCTGGTCTGCGGAGGATTCCTCGGTCTGGCGATAGGCCAGCAGCGTTCGCATGGCGGCGTCCGTGCCACCCATCGCGGCGCCCATGCCGACCTGACCCGCGCCCGGAGCCCCGGCAATCGCTCCGCCCGCCATGGCGGCGATGCCGAGCAGCTGCAACATGAGCGCGGTCGATTGCGCTCTCGCCACTTGCGTGCGCAGGCGCGCGAGATGACCGCCGGTAATGTGTCCCGTCTCGTGCGCAATAACGCCGATAACCTGGTTTGGCGTCTCCGAGATCATCAACGTCCCGGCATGCATGAACATGTTCTGGCCATCGACCACGAAGGCATTGAAATTGCGGTCGTTGACGATGTGGATTTTGATGTTCTGCGGACCGAGCCCCGCAGCGTGGAGTATAGGCTTGGCGTAGTCGCGGATCAGCGCCTCGATCTCGGCGTCGCGAATGATACCGGCGGCGTCTGCGGTATGGGTGGTGAGGAGGGTCCCGATCAGCCCTGTCACCAGCCCTGCGCGCAGTCCGCGTAGCGCTCGGTGGGGGCGGAGTTGAGCCAAAGCGGGCATGGTCGATGTGATCGTATAGCTTAGGGCGCAGCGGGCAAAGACGTCTGGTTTCTTTCGCCTTCTTCGGGCGTTACGCTGGCACGCCACTTCCGGCCCCCGCCGTTGCCAAGCGTGATTTGCTTGACTTTTGATTGAGGCGACAACGTGACGGTATGGCCGCCGCTCGGATCAACAATGCGCGAGGAGAACCGCGTGGACCATGTGCCTAAGGTGCCGGGCCTGCCCCGGCCGCTCGCTGCGGCGCGCGCCATCGATCCGTTCATCGTCATGGACGTGATGGCCGAAGCCAACCGGCGCGAGGCGGGGGGCGAGGACATCATCCATATGGAGGTGGGCCAGCCAGCGACCCCGGCGCCGCGCGCCGCACGGGAGCGCGCCATGAAGGCGTTGGCGGCGGAGGAGCGGCTCGGCTATACCGAGGCGCTCGGCCTGCCCATTCTTCGCGAGCGGATCGCGCGCTATGTGACGGAGCGTTATGGCGAGCGCATCGGGCCGGAGCGAGTCGTGGTCACGGCGGGCTCCTCGGCAGGTTTCGTGCTCGCCTTCCTCGCGATCCTTGAACCCGGCGCGGCGCTGGGTCTGCCGTCGCCCGGCTATCCCTGCTACCGGCAAATTCTCAAGGCGCTCGGGCAGCGGCCGCATCTCATCGAGACTTCCGGCCAGGGCCGGTGGATGCCGACGGCCGCGGATGTGGACCGTCTTGCGGAAGACAGCGCGGCGGGCCTTCTCCTGGCGAGCCCCAACAACCCGACCGGGACCATGGTGCAGGGTGCGCGTCTCGCCGAGCTCGCCGACGCATGCCGGCGGCGGGGACTGTGGCTGATCTCCGATGAGATCTATCATGGCCTCGAATACGACGTGCCGGCCGAGACCGCGCTTCAGCACTCCGACGAGGCGATCGTCGTCAACAGCTTCTCGAAATATTTCAGCATGACCGGCTGGCGCATCGGCTGGCTCGTGGTGCCCGAGGCACTCTCCCGCACCATCGAGCGGCTGGCGCAGAATCTCTACATTTCGCCGCCGGCCATCTCGCAAATCGCCGCGTTGGGTGCCTTCGACGGCATCGACGAGCTTGAAGCGATCAAGCAAAGATATGCGCGCAACCGCGCCATGCTGCTCGAGGAACTGCCTCGGGCGGGCCTCGACGCGATCCTGCCGGCGGACGGCGCCTTCTATCTCTACGCCGACATCAGCCGTTACACCGGGGACAGCGCAAGCTTCGCCAAGACCATGCTCCGGGAGACCGGCGTGGCGGCGACACCCGGAATCGATTTCGATCCCGATCGGGGCGGGTGCTATCTCAGGCTTTGCTACGCCGGGATGGAAGACGAAATGCACGAAGCCGCGCGCCGCATCGCGGGTTGGCTCAAGACGAAATGAAAGAGGCGCGCCGGGGCGCGCCTCTCAAAGGTCCTACAAAGCTTCGGGCCTAGCTAACCGCGTGACCACCAGCCTCTGCGGCGTGGTGCCGGCTCGCCGGCGTCGTCGTTCTCAACACGAATCTCCGGTGTCGAAATTTCCTCCTCCCCCGCCGCGACGCTGAAGGCAGGCTCCCGCTCACGGCGCGGCTGCTCGGCCACGTCGCTGGCGTAATCGTCCTCCGTGTGGGACTGCGGCTCATGGCCTTTGCCGTTCGGCCGGTCCTCGAGAGGGGCAGAATATTCCTCAACGGGTGCCTCGGAGGGGGGGAGTCCGCGGCTCCCGGCATCGAACTGCTGC
>CAYUTT010000095.1:0-7125 GCA_964447575.1 uncultured Methyloceanibacter sp. | reverse complement strand
AATGCGAAGAGAGCGCGGCCGCTAGCTCTCGAACGAGAGACATTATGATTCGTCATGTCATCGCCGCGCTTGCGCTTGTTGGGGTCGCCTGCGGCTCTGCCGCGGCCGAGCCTGACGAGGATTCCCAGCAGACACGTATGGGTGTGGACAAGGAGAAGACCGTTTACGTCCAACTCATCGTCAAAGCGTGCCGGGTCGCGGAAACGCCGCTTCAGCCCACGGGCCATGGCAAGGTCTACAACGACGAAAAGCCGTTGAGCCTCGACGAGCGAAAGGCCGCGCTGTTGGCCTTGGGCTGCATCGATGTACCGGTTCCCATGGAGTATCTCGCCGAAGGCATGTCAGCCAGCGCTTGCATGGGTCATGGCGGCTATATCGCGGCCATGCAGTTCCTGCAGCAGCGCCAAGATCTACATGAGTTCCCGGCGGTCGGCGCGTGGAACTGTGTCATCACAAATCATGAGGTCGTCGGCGCTTCGACCATGTAGCCGAGCCAGCCTCATTCTTGTGACAAAAAGGGCAGGGAAATCGCCTGCCCATAATGGGTTCAGACTGGCGACGCGCTCAGCTGATCTTGACGTTGACGATCGTCGCGCGCGTCACCTCGAGCACAATCATATCGCCCACCTCGAGCGCATCGAAGCCCGGCACGGTCGGCGGCACGTAGATCGTGCGCGTCTTGCCGCCCGTTCCGGCGAAGGTCACCGTGCGCTGGCGCTTGTTCAGCGCGGCGATCGTCTCGGTGATCTCGATGGTCGTGAGATTGCTTGCCCCGCCAGAGGGCGTAAGATTTGTCCAGCTTTGCTCGGCCACGGTGGGCGCATTCAGGCCCATGTCTTCCGTTTCGCTTTGCTCGAACGGATTCGCAGTGGCCGCGGGCGGACCGTCGGCTTTGCGCAAGGCCACAGCCACCTCCTGGGTGAACTGGATGGTGACCGTTTCCTTCAGCTTGATCGTCTTGATGTCCTTCACGTCCGGGCTGACAACGCCCACGACGGTATTGCCACCTGGCCCGACCACCATGAGCACGCGCTCAGGAACGATAATTTCCTCGACTGTGCCGGTCATCGTGATCGTGCCGGCTTCTTCCTCAATGGGAACCTGGGCTCTTGTGTCGTCAATCAATAGCATCGCAACGCCAAACGCCAACACGCCCTTCACGGCGGCGAAGAGAACCTGCATCTACTTTCCTCCCAGATAGACTGTGCCTCGAACGGCGAACCGGCACAACTCGCGCGGCCGCGCCACTCTATAGTAGAACGCCGTGGGCAAGGGAACTGCCTCGCCGAGGAGGCTCCCTAGACGCCAGAATCCCTAAGCTGTTTTGGCTTTGCGTGATCGGGCCAAGGACTTGATCTGAGCCCGGCGGGCGCCGGACATCTCGGCGATCTTCTGATCCTGGCTCTCGATAATGGTGCGCGCGGGCGCGTCTCCATCCAAGCCGCCAAGCTCGGTTGCCGGCACCTTCCGGTTCGACGTCTGGGTGCCGTCCTCATAGACCACGTCGAATAAGACAAAGCCGCTTGGACGCGCCTGTGGTTTCCTAGCCATAATTGTTCCGAACCTGGGTTAGGCGTCGGCGTCGGCCGTGCTGTCGGGCGTGCCGGCGCTCGTATCCTCATCGGACACCTCGCCCGGCACGGCCTTGCGCTTGGCTGCCTCGTCTTGGAGGCGCTTCAGCTTCTCCTGCTTCTTCTGCGCCTTGGCCCGGCTGCGTTCGGCCTTCTGGAAGTTGTAGTTGGGTTTGAACGCCATATCGCGTATCGGCCTCCTTGGATCGCCCTTAGGCTATGTTTGTTTCGAGCGGCGCGCTTTGCGCGGCTTGGGGTCGGCGGATGCGGCAGATTCCTTGTCCGCAGCCTCCTTGGCGAGACGCAGTTCACGCAAGCGCGCAGTCTTCTGCGCCATGGCATCGTTAGCTTGTTTCTGCTCGTGCCTGAAGTTCTCCTGCCGCTTCTGACTCTGGCTCAGAATCGTCTCGGCATTGCGTCGTGCCGCCGACATGCGAGAGGGAGATAATTTGCTCATATCAGGGACTCCGTTTGGCCATAAACCACATGGGTGCTGGCGACGCTGGCGGCCGTGCTGGTTGGCCGGCGCCCGCGGTAGCGCTTGCGACGCCTTTCAGGTTTGTCGGCAGGTCTGGAGCTAGGCGCACGGGGCGCTGGCGGGTGGGCCACGACGCCGCGCGTTTCCGCCAAACGATGGCTCACCACGACGACATTTGCCCGCATCAGCCGCTCGATCGCCTGGAGATAGGGCCGCTCGCTATCATCGCAGAGCGATACGGCAATGCCCTGCGCGCCGGCGCGGGCCGTGCGCCCGATCCGGTGCACATAGCTCTCCGGCTCATTCGGCAACTCGTAGTTGATAACATGGGAGATGCCAGGAACGTCAATGCCACGCGCCGCAATGTCGGTGGCAACGAGCACGCGCACGCGGCCTCCGCGGAACCCATCCAATGCGCGCACGCGCGCGTTTTGCGCCTTGTTACCATGCAGCGCGACGGCGATGAGCCCTTCCTGAACCAGATGGCGGCACACACGGTCGGCGCCGCGCTTGGTCCGCGTAAACACGATTGCCTGGCCCATCGCGGGTGCCTTGAGAAGGTCGGTGAGAAGCATCCGCTTGTCTTTCGTGCCCACGAAGTAAACGCGCTGCTCGATACGGTCGACGGCCACTTTCACCGGAGAAATGTCGACGCGCACGGGGTCGTGCAGGACGTCCTGAGCGAGCTTTGCAATGGAAGGGGGCATGGTCGCCGAGAACAGCGCCGTCTGTCGCGTCCTGGGGCAGAAGCCGACGATCTTTCGCACGTCGTGGATGAAGCCCATGTCGAGCATGCGGTCGGCCTCGTCGAGCACGAGGATCGAAACTTTGTCCAGGCGCACATGGCGCTGGCCGCAGAGGTCGAGAAGGCGTCCGGGCGTCGCGATCAGGACATCCACCCCGGCCTTCAGTGCCTTGACCTGCTGGCCCTGGCCGACGCCGCCGAAGATGACGGCCGCGCGCAGGTTGAGGTGGCGGCCATAGGCGTTGATCCGCTCGCCGATCTGGCCGGCAAGTTCGCGCGTCGGGGCGAGGATCAGCGCCCGGGGCGCCCCCGGCGTCCGCGGCGAAGCGTTGAGGAAAAGGCGGTGCAGCAGCGGCAGCGCGAACGCCGCCGTCTTGCCTGTTCCGGTCTCGGCGACGCCGAGCAGGTCCTTGCCGCCTGCAAGGATGGGAATCGCGTGCACCTGGATCGGTGTGGGCGTCAGGTAATTCTCGGCTTTTAGTGCAAGCTGCAGCGGCTCGGCGAGGCCGAGCGAATCGAAAGTAGGTGTCAAGTTCTATTCCTTGATGGTCCAGACACGGCGCGACGTCATGCGCGGCCGTGAGAACGCTTGCCTCACCCCACGCGCTGTCTGGGGGCGACGAAAAATCGGGAAATTGTCTCGGGATGAGGCGCCGCCAAGGGAGGCGGCAGCTACGCGCGATCGCGAGCAATCAATGTGCCTGCAACATGGAGGCGCGCCCCCCGAGTGTCAAGAAGAGATGCCGGACGGCGTAAACGGCGATCAAGGGAACTTCAAAGCCTGCGACCTTTAAACCGGCCATTAGCGCCCCGGAGGGATTGTCGGCACCGCGATTCGTTGCCACGCTAGGATGTCGGCTCCATTGTCGCGCTGGGACGTTTGGCGCCTGGCCGGCCCAACCGAAGCTCAGCCGAAGGCTTCCAGCTAATGCTGCACGCGCCGCCACTCGTTTCTACGTTAACGATTGGGCTCGTCCTCGCCTTCACCCTCGGTCTCCTTGCCCACCGCCTGAAGCTGCCGCCGCTGATCGGCTATTTGGTCGCTGGCATCGCCATTGGCTTTGCCCCGGGTGTCGGCGCCGACCAAAACATCGCCAACCAGCTCGCTGAGGTCGGTATTATTCTGCTCCTGTTCGGGGTCGGGCTGCATTTCTCGCTAGAGGATTTGTTGTCGGTCCGCGCCATCGCCATTCCCGGCGCCGTGGCGCAAGGCCTTGTCGCCACGCCCCTCGGCATGGCCGTGGGCTGGGGGCTCGGCTGGAGCCCGGGTGCGGGCCTCATCTTCGGCCTCGCGCTCTCGGTGGCGAGCACCGTGGTCCTCTTGCGCATGCTGCAGGAGCGCCGGCTGATCGACACTGAGCGCGGCAGGATCACTGTCGGCTGGCTGATCGTCCAGGACATCGCCATGGTCTTGGCCTTGGTGCTGCTGCCCGAGATCACCCGCTTGTTCGAGAGCGATGCGCCGCCGAACGCGTCGGAGATGCTACGGCAGGCCGCGGAGGTCATCGGCAAGCTCGCGATCTTTGCCCTGGCCATGCTGCTCGTCGGCAAAAAGCTGATTCCGATGCTTCTCCACTACGTCGCCCACACTGGCAGCCGCGAGCTGTTCCGCCTCGCCGTGCTGTCCATCGCGCTCGGCTTCGCCTTTCTTGCGGCAGAGCTGTTCGGCGTCTCGCTGGCACTTGGCGCCTTCTTTGCCGGCATGATGCTGAGCGAGTCCCAGCTGAGCCAACAGGCTGCGACCGAGTCGCTCCCCTTGCGCGACGCCTTCGCCGTGCTGTTCTTCGTTTCCGTAGGCATGCTCCTGCACCCGGCGATCATCGTCGATGCGCCGTTGGCCCTGATCGCCACGGTCCTCATCATTATGCTGGCCAAGTCGGCTGCGGCCTATGCCGTGGTGCGCCTGTTCGGACATGCGCGCGATACGGCGTTCATGATCTCCACCTCGCTCGCGCAGATCGGCGAGTTCTCCTTCATCCTCGCCAGCCTCGGCATGCGGCTCGGGGTGTTGCCCGGTGAGGGCCGCGATCTGATCCTTGCCGGCGCGATCATCTCGATCCTGCTCAACCCGATCTTGTTTGCCATCCTCGACGCCTATATCGCGCGCCGCGAGAAGGCCGCCACGGAGGCGGAGGCCGCGGTGCCAGAACGGGCCGACGAGATGGAGGAGGCGATACCCACGCGCGAGCCGATCCAGCCGACGACCCTCACCGGCCACGTCGTGCTGATCGGCCATGGCCGCGTCGGCAAGTTCATCTCGAACGCACTGCGCGAACGCGGCACGCCGCTCTTCATAATCGAGGACAACAAGGACGACGTGGCGGAGTTGAAGGGCCAAGGTATAGAGGCGGTAGCCGGCAATGCCGCAGATCCGGAAATCGTCCAGTCCGCCAATCTCGGCGGGGCGCGCTGCCTATTGGTGGCCGTACCCGACGCCTTCGAGGGCGGCCAAGTGGTCCAGCAGGCCCGCGCCATTAATCCGGTTTTGCCGATCATCGCCCGTGCTCATTCGGAGGCAGAGATAGAGCACTTGATCAAGCATGGGGCCAATCTCGTAGTCATGGGCGAACACGAGATCGCCAAGGTGATGATCGGCAATGTGGGAGTGTTTCCAGAGCCGATTGAGCCGAAATCGGAGGATATCGCGCGTTTGCCGCCAGTCCCGCAACCGCTAAGCTGACTTCGATGCACCATGCGCCACTCATAACGACCATCGTCGCCGGCCTCACGCTCGCCTGGGCCCTTGCCGCGATCGCGCACCGCCTGCGTTTGCCGCCGATTGTCGGCTATCTCCTGGCCGGCATCGTCATCGGCCCGTTTACGCCGGGTTACGTGGCAGACCAGAACCTGGCCAATCAGCTCGCTGAGGTGGGTGTGATCCTGCTGATGTTCGGCGTGGGATTGCATTTTTCGCTCAACGATCTGCTTTCGGTCAAAGCCATCGCGATCCCCGGCGCCATCGCGCAGATCGTTTGTGCAACGCTGCTCGGCATGGGCCTAGCTCACTGGATTGGCTGGGGGGTGGCGGCCGGACTGGTGTTCGGCCTCGCCCTCTCCGTGGCAAGCACGGTGGTATTGCTCCGCGCGCTTCAGGAGCGCCGGCTCGTCGAGACGGAACGTGGCCGGATCGCCGTCGGCTGGCTCATTGTCGAGGACATCGCCATGGTCCTCGCGCTTGTGCTCTTGCCGGTGGTCGCTGGCCTAGCGACGGGCGATAGTCGGCCGAGCATGAACGATGTCGCCAGTGCCCTCGGTATAACGGGGGCAAAGCTGATCGCTTTCATCGCCGTCATGCTCATCGTCGGCAAGCGAGTGATCCCGGGAATCCTCCACTATATGGCTCATACCGGCAGCCGTGAGCTCTTTCGCCTGTCGGTCTTTGCCATCGCGCTCGGCGCCGCTTTCGCGGCGGCCGAGCTGTTCGGCGTTTCCTTCGCTTTGGGCGCCTTTTTCGCCGGCATGATCTTGAGCGAATCGGCACTCAGCCAGCAGGCGGCGCAGGAGACGCTTCCCCTGCGCGATGCCTTCGCCGTTCTGTTCTTCGTCTCTGTCGGCATGCTGTTCGATCCCAATATTATCGTGAACGAGCCGGCGGAGGTCGTCGCCACGGTGTTGATCATCGTCGTCGGCAAGTCGGTCGCGGCCTACGGCATTGTCCGCGCATTCGGCTACCCCAACGGCACCGCGTTGACGATTTCCGCCTCCCTCGCGCAGATCGGCGAGTTTTCCTTCATCCTTGCCACTCTGGGCGTCGGTCTCGCCATCCTCCCCGAAGAGGGCCGCGATTTGATCCTCGCCGGTGCGATCATCTCGATTCTCCTGAACCCGCTCCTCTTTGCAGCGCTCGACTCCTATTTCGCGAAGCGCGAGAAACCGGCCCCTGAGGCGCCGCCCGCCCGTGGGATTGAAGCGGAAGTGGAAGAGGAGGAGGGTGCGCGCGAGCCGATCCATCCGACCACGCAAACGGATCACGTCGTCCTCATCGGCTATGGCCGGGTCGGCAGCTTCGTCAGCAAAGTGCTGCGGGAGCGCGGCACGCCCTTCTTCGTCATCGAGGACAACGCGGATACGGTCGCCCGCCTGAAAGAGGAGGGCGTCGAGGCCGTGTTCGGCAACGCTGCCGATCCTGAGGTGCTGCAAGCCGCCAATCTGGGTATGGCGCGATGCCTGCTTGTCGCCATCCCGGACTGCTTCGAAGGCGGACAAGTCGTGCAGCAGGCGAGGGCCATCAATGCGCTCATCCCTATCGTCGCGCGCGCACACTCCGAAGCGGAGATCGAGCACCTCGTCAAGCACGGTGCCAATCTCGTGGTCATGGGCGAGCATGAGAT
>CAYUTT010000094.1:2303-7162 GCA_964447575.1 uncultured Methyloceanibacter sp. | reverse complement strand
CCAATCTGCGCGCCGCGCGCGCGTCCTGGATCGCCGCGCGAATCCCCTACATGCAAACCGAGGCTTACCGCTTCGGCAATGCCATCGTCGACGATTGGGAGGGCAAGGTGAATGCCTGGCCCCTCGACGAAGGCCTGATCGACTATGTCGCCAAGTCCTACGGCACCGAGTCGCCCGAGAACGAGCTTTACACCGCCAACGTCATCAAGAACGTCTCGCTGACGATCGGAGGCAAGAAGCTCGACCTCACCGAGATAACCAAGGAGGTGCTCGCCGAAGACCTTCATGAGGCCGGCGGCGTCGAGGCGAATGTCGCCACCGGCTACCACGCAGTCGAGTTCCTGCTGTGGGGCCAGGACTTGAACGGCACCGGCCCCGGCGCGGGCGAACGGCCCGCCACCGATTACGATCTGAAGAACTGCACCAACGGCAATTGCGACCGCCGGGCCCAATATCTGAGCACGGTCACGGATCTCTTGATCGACGATCTTGCCTGGATGGCGGAGCAGTGGGCGCCCGGCGGCGAGGCCCGCGAAGTCATTATGAAGGGTAGCGATGAGGAGGGCCTCACCGCCGTCATGACCGGTCTCGGCAGCCTTTCCTACGGCGAGCTTGCCGGCGAGCGCATGAAGCTCGGTCTTATGATCCACGATCCGGAGGAGGAGCACGATTGCTTCTCCGACAACACCCACGCCTCGCACTTCTTCGATGCGCTCGGCATCCGCAACGTCTATCTCGGCCGTTATCGCCGCGCCGACGGGAGCTTCGTCACCGGTCCGAGCGTGTCGGATCTCGTCAAGGCCAAGGCGCCTAAGGTCGATGCGGCGTTGCGCGAAGCGCTCGATGACACCATGGACGCCATGAACGTCCTCTATCTCCGCGCGCTCACGACCGAGTCCTACGATCAAATGATCGGCGAGGGGAACGAAGAGGGGAACCAGGTGGTCCAGAACGCCATCGATGCGCTTCTTGATCAGACCAAGGCGATCGAGCAGGCCGTGACGGTGCTCGAGCTCAAGTCCATCGAGTTCGAAGGCTCCGACAGCCTTGATGCGCCGGAGACGGTCGGCGCCGCAGAGTGAGATAGCCATGCCAAACATAGGCACAGGGCCATCTGGAGTGAACGGAGCGGGGCGATATTGCCCCGCTCCTTCTCGTTTCAGGGGACGAAAATGCTGACCAAGATCAGAAAAGGACGCGCAGACGAAAGTCTGCGGGACGCTCGCGACCATGACAACGAACTGGCTCGCGCCAAGCGGCCTTTCGCCAGGCTCGAACCACAGGGCCCCGCTCAAGTCCTTCTTGCTAATAGTTTGCAATTGCATCTAACATGCCTGCGAAGCCGGGGGAATGCGGCCGATGTCAGGAAGCGGAGAGCAGAAAGATGAAACAGCCTGGGGGGCTGAAGACCATGATGCGACATCACCGCGTAGGCTGTTCGCAGAGCTACACCGTGAAGCTTATGGACGAGCGGCGGAGGCAATTGACAGTCGCCTGACGACGTTCGAATGTGACGAGGTCGAAGGTTCCTCGAAGACCGAGTCGGAGAGGATCAAAAGGGAACACGGTATGCGTCGTGATGGCGCTGATGCCGTGGCTGCCCCCGCAACTGTGAGCGGCGAGCCTGCTGCCAACGCTGACCACTGGGAAACCGGGAAGGTCGTGCAGACGGCGATGAACCGCGAGCCAGGAGACCTGCCTTCGACCGTGCCAGGGCTGGCGTACGGGCGGGGTTGCTCTTGCGTCGTCGGAAATACCCTAACCGGCCTTCCGAAGGCTTTGACACGCGATCGTGGTCAACCGGCTTCGGAGGGAAGTATGCCGCAAATCGACAATTCACTTCGTGGCGCCGCTCGCGCCACTAGGCTTCACCGCGCGCGACACCGTGTGCGCACGCTTGCACTAGGGACATTGATGCTGGTGCTCGCACCGGTCGCCGCAAGCGCCAACTGTGGCGTCAGCCAGACCGGCATTCCGGATGACGCGTTGCTTCCCCTCGATGTGGGCGGAACGCGCGCGGCCCTAGCCAAAGCCGGCATCCAGGTCGGTGGCGCCTACTATGCCGAGCCTTTCTACAATTGGGGCGGCATCGACCAGGGCGGCGAGTATCAAGGGGTGCTCGAGCTCTACGTCGATGCGGACATGAAGAAGCTCGGGCTTTGGAATGGCCTGTGTTTCCACGCCAACGGCTATCAGATTCACGGCAACTCCATCACGGGGGCCAATATTGGCGGCCTGATGCCCGTCACGAATCTCGAGGCGACGGATGCGACGCGCCTGTTCGAGATTTGGTTCGAGCAGCATCTGTTCAACGACACAGTGTCGGTGAAGATCGGCCAGCTTGCCGCCGACGAGGAGTTCTTCGTTTCCGAGTTTGGCGGAGTCTTCCTCAACGGCACTTTTGGCTGGGCCCCGAACCCCGCCGAAAACCTACCTGGCGGCGGCCCAGCCTACCCGCTTGCGACGCCCGGTGTCCGCGTCGCCGTGGCGCCGACCGAGAAAACCAATGTAATGGTCGGCGTGTACAATGGCGATCCCGCGCCGCCTTGCGCCGCCGACGATCCGCAGATCTGCAACAACGACGGTCTCGATTTCAGATTGCGCGGCGATCCGCTCCTCATGGCCGAAGGTGCCTATAACTACGAGCTGGCGGGTGGCCGGCTCCCCGGCACCATCAAGATCGGCGGCTGGAACCATTTCGGAGAGTTCGAGCATCAGCGCATCGATGTCGGCGGCAATTTGATTGCCGTCACCGGCAATGACGGTCGGCCGCTGGATAACAACTATGGCCTCTATGCCGTTATCGACCAGTTGATCTGGCGTGTTCCTGGCAGCGAGGAACCGGACGGCATCGGGGTCTTCGCCCGCGTCATGGGATCGCCCGAGGACCGGAACCTCGTCGACTTCTACTTTGACACCGGTGTCGTCTTCACCGGCATGATTCCCGGCCGTCCCAACGACGCGTTTGCCGTCGGCTTCGCCTATACAAAGATCTCGGATGATGTGTCGGCTTTCGATGTCGACTCCGGCGAACCGACCGCACGCAATTATGAGTCGCTGATCGAGATTGCCTATACGTTCGAGGTCACCAACGGCTGGGTTGTGCAGCCCGACTTCCAATATATCTGGAACCCCGGAGGCAACGTGGCCAGCCAGGGCGACGCGGCCGTGGTGGGCGCGCGCAGCACGATCACTTTCTGATGTAAGCGAGTGCCAGGACCGAGTTTACAAATAAACCGAGCAGGTCAGTTGTCCCCGCAAGCGCCGTCAGGGCGGGCTCGCCGAGCCCTCCTTGGCGGAGCTGTCGCGCTTGGGGCGGCCTTGCCGCTCGGGGTTGGGGGAGCCCTGACCCACGCGACCGACGAGCAAGCGGGACGCGAAAGCCTGCTCGCGCCCGCGACGGATTTCTCGACGCTCGAGCAGGGCGAGGACAAGCCCGGGGGCGGCGCCACCTCCCGCGGCTCGACCGCAACGACCAATGCCTTCTCCTTCTCGTCGGGCAATATGAGCTTCAGGCGCGAGCTCGATTTCAAGATCGGCAACAGCATCTTTCGCCGGCTGTGGGTCTCCGCGCCCTCCTCCACGGATGCCTCCGACGGGCTCGGCCCGCTCTTCAATGCGCGCGGCTGCCAGAACTGCCATCTGAAGGACGGGCGCGGGCACCCGCCGCTCTCCGCCGACGTGCCCGACGACTCGGGCTCCATGCTGATGCGGCTCTCCGTCCCGCCTAAGACGGAGGAGGAGAAAGCGCTTCTCGCCTCGCGCAAGGCGAATTCGATTCCCGACCCCATGTATGGCGGGCAGCTTCAGGAGTCCTCCATCCAGGGCTTCGAGCCCGAAGGTCAGGTCAAGGTCGCCTACGAGGAGGAGGAGGTCACGCTGGCCGGCGGCGAGGTCGTGCGCTTGCGCGCGCCGTCCTATGAGATCACCGACCTCGGCTACGGTCCCCTGAGCCCCGATATCATGCTCTCGCCCCGCGTGGCGCCGCAGATGATCGGCCTGGGACTGCTCGAGGCGGTGCCCGAGGAGCAGATCCTCGCCAATGCCGATCCCGACGATGCGGACGGCGACGGCATCTCCGGCAAGCCCAACTGGGTCTGGTCCAGGCTGCATGACAAGATGATGCTCGGCCGCTTCGGCTGGAAGGCGAGCGTGCCCACCATCGCCGAGCAGACCGCGGACGCCTTCTCCGCCGATATCGGCCTCTCGACGACGCTCCATCCGAGCGGCGCGGGCGAGTGCACAGCACTACAAACGAAATGTCTCAACGCGCCGTCCGGCAACTCGCCGAAATATCAGAATGTCGAGGTGGGCGATGAACTGTTCGATCTCGTCACGTTCTATTCCCAGAATCTCGCTGTGCCCAAACGGCGCGATCCGGATGATCCGGAAATCCTGAAAGGCAAGGCGCTGTTCTACGAGACCGGCTGCGTGAAATGCCACCAGCCGAAATTCTTGACCGGTGACGTGCCCGACCAGCCGCATTTGTCGAACCAGTTGATCTATCCCTATACGGACATGTTGCTGCACGACATGCGCGAGGGGCTTGCCGACAACCGCCCCGACGGCGAGGCGAGCGGCACCGAATGGCGCACGCCGCCGCTTTGGGGCATCAGCCTCACCGAGACCGTGAGCGGCCACACCCTGTTTCTGCACGACGGCCGGGCCCGCAACCTTACCGAAGCCATCATGTGGCATGACGGCGAGGCGAAGACGGCGCGCGATGCCCTCGCGGCGCTGCCGAAAGAGGACCGCGAGCGCCTCCTCGCCTTCGTCAACTCGCTATGAGCCGTATTGTCGCGCGGGCGTTGCACCGGTTTCCGGCCAATCCGCCGCACCCCGGCTAGCAGGTCAGGCCT
>CAYUTT010000094.1:0-2203 GCA_964447575.1 uncultured Methyloceanibacter sp. | reverse complement strand
GTCAATCTCGTCGTTTCGGCCGATTGGGTCGAGGCGCGCGTCGCCGCCCGCATCAAGGAGCAGACCGGGCGCGATCTGACGGTGAACGGCTCCACCATGCTACTGTTCACGCCTGGCCCGCACATCGTCATCTCCGATGCCACGATCACCGATCCCGACGCGCAAGCCGGCACGGCCGACCTCTCGGTAGCCAAGCTCAAGGTCGATCTCAGCTTCGGCGATCTGTTCAGCCGGAAGGTCGACGCCGAGCGCGTGACCCTCGTTCGGCCCGTGCTCACGGTGCGCCTCGGCGCGGATATGCCCGGCTTCCGTTGGGGCGATGCCGAGGAGCCCTTGAAGAAGATCCGCTTCGCCAGAGCCGAGATGGCTGGCAGCAGCGAAGAGGCGCCCCGCCGCAATGTGCGCTTGAAGGATATGCGCATCGAGGACGGCACCGTGGTCATCGTTTATGACGACGACGCGCGCGCGGAGAGGCGCGTCGAACGCATCAATGCCAAGCTGAGCCTCCCGGCGATCGAGGCACCCCTGGTTGGCAAGGGCAAGTTCGACTGGAAGGACCAGACCGTCGCGTTCAGCTTCGAGGTGGCGACGCCCAAGGACTTGCGGGCGGAGCGCCCGGCGCGGCTTCAGCTTGCGCTCGACACGCAGGCCATCGCTGCGCGGTTCGACGGCACGCTCGCAACCGAGCCCTATCTCACCGGTGAGGGGCACCTGTCCGCCAAGGCGAGCTCGATACCCTCCGTGCTGGCGTGGATGCGCGAGGGATCGACGATCTCGAACGCCATCGGCGACGGAGAGCTCGCGAGCGACGTCTCCTGGTCGAAAGGACAGATCGCCTTTTCCAATGCGCGCTTCGCCCTCGAGCATGCAAGCGGTCAGGGTCAGGCCATTGTGGCGCTGAAAAGCCCGCGGCCCCATGTCCGCGCGGCACTCGCTCTCTCAAATCTCAACCTCAACCCGTTTCTGGCGAGCGCCAAGCGGGCTGACGTGCCGCCGAAGACGGAGCAGAAGGCCGCGCTGCCCAAAGCCGAGCAAGGGAACGCGACGAAGAATTGGTTCGTGAAGCCGGTTGCGGCCGAGGTGGAGACGGAGATCGCGCCGCCGCCGCCCGCGCTTGAGGCGGGAACGGAGGCGTCGCAAGCCGCTGCCATGCAGCAGGCCGCATCCGACAGCCAACCCATGGCCGTACCGGCCGCCTTCGATGCCGACGTGAATCTCAACATCCGCAAGACCCGCGTCGGCCATGTCGATATCGGCCCGAGCTCGCTCGGTCTCGCCTTTCGCGACGGTGTCTTGAACGCGACTCTCGGTGGCATGGAGCTCTATGACGGCAATGCCAGCGGCAAGCTCGTCATCGATGCCTCGAAGACCGTTCCTACCTTCACCGGCGACTTCCGGCTCGAGGGTGTCCAAGCCAAGCCCTTCCTGAGCGACGCGGCCCAGTTCAGCATGGTCGCCGGGCGCACCAAGCTTGCCCTCAAGGTCAGCGGCGAAGGCGAGGACGCGGATGCCATCAAGTCCTCCTTGCGCGGCAACGGCAGCATCCTCGTCAGCGACGGCGCGATCGAGGGCATCGACATCACCGCCTTCATCAGCGCGCTCGGGCAAGGCGATTTCGATCTTCGCCAAGGGCCGGGCGCCGCGACGGCATTCAGCGACCTTGGCGGCAGCTTCACCATCTCCGACGGCATCGCCGAGACCCACAATTTGAAAATGATGAGCCCGCTCTTGAGAGTTCGGGCGGAGGGCACCGTGGACTTGGCGCGCAGCACTATCGATATCCTCGCGCGTCCCGAGATCGTCGAAGGACCGGAAGGCAGAGGCGGGGCGAACGATCTCGCCGGCCTCGGTGTGCCGGTGCATATCGAAGGTCCCTTGGAGCATCCGAGCATCAAGCCCAAGATCGGCGCCGTGTTCGCCGATCCCGACAGCGCATCGAACGCCGTCAACAAGATCGGCGAGGCCTTGCAGAAAAAGTTCAAGGGCAGGCCCGTGGGCGAGGCGCTGGGCCGCTTCCTTGGCAATGTGCAGATCGGCGGGGGCGCCGACAGGCAGAAGCCGCAAGCCCTTGGCCCCGGCGCGGCCGAGCCCGAGCAGGGCGATGCGAATGCGCCCGCCGACGCGATGGATCCCGACCTCGAGGATATCCTGCGCTAGAGCGCTTTCCGAGCTGATTGAATCGCGGGGGATTCCCGAATCGGCT
>CAYUTT010000093.1:0-7201 GCA_964447575.1 uncultured Methyloceanibacter sp. | reverse complement strand
ATGCTGTTCCTCTGGATCTTCGGCGACAATGTCGAGGACTCCATGGGCCACGGCCGCTACCTTGTCTTCTATCTCCTCTGTGGCGTAGCGGCGGCGTTGGCCCAGGCCCTCGTCAATCCCGGCTCGACCATCCCCATGGTCGGCGCGAGCGGCGCCATCTCGGGCGTGCTCGGCGCCTATCTCCTGCTGCACCCCCACGCCACGGTTCGCACGGTGATCTTCCTCGGCGTCTTCGCCACCATGATGCACCTGCCGGCGCTGGTCGTGCTGGGCTTGTGGTTCCTGCTGCAGCTCGCGAGCGCCGCCTTCGCCACGACGGGCGAACCGGGCGTCGCCTTTTGGGCCCATGTCGGCGGCTTCATCGCCGGCATGGTGCTCGTGCCGGTCTTCAAGAAAAGCGGCGTGAAGCTCCTTCAGCCGGCCCGATACCGCCCGTTTCAGATGGAGCGCCGGCGCGGGCCTTGGGGCTAAGCCCTTGGCATTAGCGCCTGAGGCTGGACAGCGGCTGTGATAGGCGGGACATCATGGGGCAACCCAGGGTCTTTTCGAATGCCTGGACCAGCTGCTCCTGATCTTCGGCGCCGATGTAGGAGCCGCCGGTCTCCTCGGCCAGACATTTGACGTCGAGGATGCTCTGCTCGCCCGTCCAAAGGAAGTTCTTCATCTGGAAGCCGACGACATGCACGGTAAGCTGCGCCGCTTCCGCGCGAAGACTCTTACCCAGCTCGCAGGGCGTGCCGCCGCAGGTCTCCTCCCCGTCGGTGAGCACGATGATGACGCCCGGCTCTGTCCTGTAGTCGAGAACTTCCGCCGCCTGCGCCACGGCCTCCGCAAGCGGCGTCTTGCCGGCGGGGTTGAGCGCGTTGACCTCGTGCATGATGCGCTCTGCCGCGTTCGCGGCCGGCCGCAGATTGAGCTCCACATTGCATTGCTCATAGGGCCCCGGGCCGTACGTGATGAGGCCGACGCGGCGGTGACGCGTTGCGGCGGGCAGCACCCGGGCGAGCGCCTTGCGCACCTCGTTGATGCGCGGGAGCGTGGTAGCGATGCCCTGATTCATGTTGCCGGCCATGGAGCCGGAGGCATCGAAGACGATCATGGCGTCCTCTGTGCAAGGCGCAGGCTCGTTGGCCTCTGCCCACGCGATGGAGAGGCCCGCGACGAGACTGACCAGGAGGGCGGATATCCATCGCACTGAGTTCAAACCCATGAAGCAAGTCCCTAGAGTCGATCCCACCTTAGCTTGAATTGAGCCTTCTCGGGCAGTGCGTCCGATCGTGGCGGTCAAAAATCCCTGGCACAAAGAAGCGTCATCGGCGAAGCTTCGCCCAGCGGGCGTGACGCTCGGGATCCTGAACAGCGTTGGTCAGCGCAATGCCGGTGTCGGACCGTCTCATTCTGAGCATGCTCGCGCTGTCCACGGCGATCCTCGTGGTCATTGCGCTCTATCTCGCCAGCCCGATTTTCGCGCCGTTGGCCTTCGGCCTCTTCATTCTGGCCCTGGTATGGCCGTTCCACAAAGCCCTCCGCGCGTGGATTCCAGGCGCGCTGGCGCTCTTCGTGACGCTTTCCGCAACGATCGTTGTGCTCTTGGCCTTCGGCTCGATAATCGCCTGGGCTCTCAGCGCGATCGCCGAATGGCTGATCAACAATCTTCAGAGATTTCAATCCCTGTATATTCAGGGCAAGGATTGGCTCGAGGAGCACGGTATTTTCGTCGCGGGCACGCTGGCCGAGAGATTCGACGTTGCCTGGCTTATTCGCACGTTTCAGGAGGTCGCGCGCCGTCTCAACCGGCTTGTCGGCTTTGGCATCCTCGCCTTCGTGTTCCTGATGCTGGCGCTACTCGAAACGGAGGAGATTCGCCAGCGCCTCGCGCGCATCGGCAAGGAAGGAAGCGGGGCAAGGCTGGTCGAGGCCATACGCGAGATTGCGTGGAAGTTCCGCAGATACATGGTGGTGCGCACTTGGCTCAGCATTCTCACCGGCTTGGCCGTGTGGGGCTTCGCCTCGTTCGCCGGCGTGGAGCCCGGCGCTGCCTGGGGCTTGCTCGCTTTCGTCCTCAACTACATTCCCTTCATCGGCTCGTTCGTCGCCACGATCCTCCCCGGCCTGTTCGCCATGGCCCAATTGGATACGTGGCAGGCCATCATCATCGTGTTCGCGGGGCTGGCTGTTATCCAGTTTCTGATCGGCAATTATTTAGAGCCCCTGGTCGCTGGCGCCGCGCTCTCCATCTCGCCCTTCGCCGTCGTCTTCGCGGTGTTCTTCTGGGGCTTTCTTTGGGGGATACCCGGCGCCTTTATCGGCGTGCCCATCCTCATCTCCATTATCGCGATCTGCGCGCAGTATCCGTCGAGCCGATGGATCGCCAATCTGCTGTCGGGCGCTCCGCCGGATACGGCCGAAAAGAATAGTCCCGCCGAATGACGCGCAACCGTCAGGCAAGGACCGCGAGCTTCGCGCAGATCGTCGACCCGCGGCAGGGCGACATCGAGGACGACGCCTCGAGCACGAAGCGCCGCTCGATGCTGTCGCTCGCCGGCAGCCTGCTCGTCGAGATCAGCTTGCCGAAGCTGATTCTCGCCTGGATTCTGCTGCTGGTGGTCCCGGGGCTGCTGCTGGGCGTCGCTCCTATCGTCGTCACTTCGTGGCTCGGTATCGTCACGGACAAGATCACTTCCGCCTTTATCGGGATTTGGTCGGCGCTTCTGTTCATTGGCGTGGTGGCACTCGGCTGGTTCGGCTGGCGGACCCTGTTCCGCTTGATCGAGAAGAATTTCTGGGCCCTGAACTCGATCGTGGTCGAGCCTGGCTACGCGGCGGCCCGCGAAATCCTGCGACACGTTGTCGAGAAGCTGTTTGCGCGGCACGCCAGCGAAGCCGCCAGAGCCAGGCTGCGCGCTGCGGCGACCGCTGTCGCCGGCATCCTCGTGTCCGGACTTGCGGTCCTCGTATTGTGGCTCGTTTGGCCGAGCGCGTATCTCTTCGGTCACGCCGGCGAGGCGAGCGATTGGCGGGACGTGGTCCCCGTGGCGCTTGCCAACAGCGTCGTCCTGGTAGCGGCATATTTTGCGGTTGCCGCGCTGGTCTGGGGATTCGCCGATGCCACCATGGCGCAGCCGCGTGGTCTGACGGCCTTCCACACCGGACCAACCAAGGGCCGCAAATGGCGTGTGGTCCACTTGTCGGACATTCACATCGTGGGCGAGCGCTATGGCTTTCGCATCGAGAGCGGCCGATCGGGGCCGCGCGGCAACGAGCGCCTGAGGAAGCTGCTGGCGATGCTGGAGGAGATCGACGCCAAGGACCGGCTCGACGTCATCCTGGTCACCGGCGACATGACCGATGCCGGCATCTCCACCGAATGGGTCCAGTTCTTCGAGATTCTCGCGGAGCATCCAAGTCTCGCCGGGCGCGTCCTGATCCTGCCGGGCAATCACGATCTCAACATCATCGACCGCGCCAACCCTGCGCGCATGGACTTGCCGACGAGCCCAGACCGGCGCTTGCGCCAGATCAGAACCTTGTCCGCCATGAACGCGATCCAAGGAACACGCGTTCAAATCGTCGACCTCGAAGCTGGGCGTCTCGGCAAGACGCTCCAAGAGCTGATGGAGCCTCACACCGCCGAGCTGCAGCGCTTTGCGGACGAGGCGCGGCCGCTTCTCTCCAAGACGCTGCCCGAAATCTGGACCAAGGCCTTCCCCATGGTGGTTCCGCCCGACCGTCCGGAAGGCATCGGCATCATCCTCCTCAACTCGAATGCCGACACGCATTTCTCCTTCACCAACGCGCTCGGCATGGTGTCCGCGGGCCAGGTCCGCGGCATCAAGATCGCTTGCGAAGCCTATCCGAAGGCCTGCTGGATCATTGCCCTCCACCACCACATCATCGAATATCCCTGGGCCGCAAAGGCTCTGTCTGAGCGCATCGGCACCGCCCTCATCAACGGCAACTGGTTCATCCGCAGCCTGAAGCCGCTCGTGGGCCGCGCGATCCTCATGCACGGCCACCGGCACATCGATTGGATCGGGGAATGCGCAGGGCTACCGATCGTCTCGGCGCCCTCCCCGGTGATGGAGGTGACGAACGAGAGGCCCACCGCTTTCTACATCCACACCCTGGCGATTGGCGCAGAAGGACTCGAGCTGCTGCCCCCCGAACGCATCGTCGTCGAGGGCGAGCCCATTCTGCCCGTGCCGGAGACGCCTGCACGGGCGAAACGATGACCGACCGCGAGGCCCTTCTGCGTCAGCTGCGGATCCGGAATGCCCAAATGATCAGGATCACGCCTTGGACGAGCAGAAGGATGCCGAAGACCAACGGCACGGCAAGCGCCGCAACCATGGGCGAGCCGAGCAAGATAAGGCCGATGATGAAGTTCACCAGGCCGAAGATGAACGAGCCCACACCGCCTCCGGTGAATGCGCCGATCATCGCCAGGACGCCGATAACGACACCGAGAACGCCGAGCCAGATCACGATCGCGGTGGGCAGCACAATGGCCGCGAACAGCGGATGGTTGAGCACGATGATGCCCGCCACGATGCCGAGAACGCCGATCAGTAGCGACCAGTACCAAGGCACCGAACGGTCTACGAACACGCGCACGAGCTCCAACACGCCGACGAACAGCCAATAGAGACCGAGGAAGATGGCAAGCGCGACCAAGGTCGCCGCAGGCGCCGTCAAAAGCAAAATGCCGAAGATGATCGAGGCGGTTACAGTCTCGCTGAAGGGCTTTCGCAGCGCCTCGGTTTTCAGTGGCTTTTTGCACAGGGGAGATGGAGGTGGCAGAGGCCGCTCCAGTGACTTATTTAATTGATGATACTCGGACCTTCGGACCGAGAGCCGAGCTTTGAGCGGAGCAAGCCATGCCGCAACCCATCGTTCGCGTTCCCTCCACCGTTTGGCGCATGGCCGGTGCGGCCGCGGGGGAACGTGCGATTCCCGAGGAGACGGCGATCGCCTTCACCTTCAATACGGCCTCCTATGCCGTAATGATGGCGACCCCGCAGGACCTCGAAGACTTTGCGGTGGGCTTCGCCCTGACGGAAGGCGTTATTCCCGCCATCGATGCCATCGAGAGTATCGAAATGGTCGAGGAGGACATTGGCATCGAGTTGCGCGTCTGGCTCAAGGCCAAGGACGCCGCCGAGTTTCTGGGACGCCGCCGCAAGATGGCGGGCCCCACAGGCTGCGGGCTTTGCGGCGTGGAGAGCCTCATCGAGGCGATGCGCCCGCCGCCGCACGTGAGCGAAGGCCGTGTCCTGAGAGCGGACCAGATCATGACGGCGGTCGAGTCCCTCTTCCCCCGGCAGGACCTCAACCGCGAGACGCGTGCGGTGCATGCTGCGGGCTTTTGGGACCCGGAGCGCGAGCTGGTTGCTGTACGCGAGGATGTCGGTCGCCACAATGCCCTCGACAAGTTGGCCGGAGCGCTCGCCCGCGACGGCTCAACGGCTGAGCAAGGCCTCATCGTGTTGACAAGCCGTGTCTCGGTGGAAATGGTGCAGAAATCCGCCGCCATCGGCGCGCCGATCATCGCCGCCGTCTCGGCGCCGACGGCACTTGCCGTGCGCATGGCCGAGGCCTGCGGCATGACGCTGGTCGCCATTGCCCGCAAGGATGGGTTCGAGGTCTTCACCCATCCCCGCCGCATCACGGGCAAGCTCAAGAGCCATGTCGCCTAGGGGCGCGGGCCAAACGACGCGAAGTCCAGCTTAGGAATAGGCCATCCAAACGTTGGGCTCTTCATAGGTTCCCATCTGGCGGTCGACATCGATCTTCGCCAGCGCAATAGCGCCCTCGAGCGCGTAACGCCCCGTCTCCTTGAAGTGCGTCTTCGACCAATTCTCCCAGAAGCCGAGAGGCTCGTGCACCACCATCGACCGCTCGCAAGGCCCGACCATCTTGGCACCGGAGGCAAGATGGCTCCGGAGCATCCGCAGCGGCTATTCCAACTTCGTGTTCCTGACCGGAATCGCGCGCTGACTTCCGCGCCATAAGCGCCATAACGCGCGCCGAAAGCACCAAAAACCCGCGCCACCAGCGTCGGCCGAGCCCCGGCTCCGCCATAATGCACCCCTAGGCTGAGTTAACGGGAGGGAACCCACGCCAATGAAGACCTTGCTTGCGAATCTTTTCGTCGCCGCCTTCGCCCTTGGGTTGATGGCCGACACCCGCGCCGCCGAGGCCGCTTCGGGCGCCGAGATCGAGCGGGACGCCAACGACACGCTCCATAGCTTCGTGCGCCAGATCGGCGGGGCACGGGAGCTCGCCAACAAGGCGGTGGGGATCCTGGTGTTCCCCTCCGTCATCAAGGCCGGCTTCGGCATCGGCGGGGAGTATGGCGAAGGCCTGCTGATCGTCGATAAGCGGCCCGCCGGATATTATAACCTGATCTCCGCCTCGTTCGGCTTCCAGCTCGGCGCGCAGCAGCGGGCCGTGATCATCATGTTCATGACCCAAAGCGCGCTGGATGCGTTCTATCGCCGGGCGGGCTGGAAGGTCGGCGTCGACGGCTCCGTGGCCATCATCACCGTGGGCCTCGGCGGCTCGATCGACACCGACAAGGTGACCGAGCCTGTGATCGGCTTCATCCTTGACCAGAAGGGCCTAATGTACAATCTCACGCTAGAAGGTTCGAAGATCAGCAAGATCGAGCGCTGAGCTGACGCCGCGCCGCGGTCTCTCGCCCGGATTATTTCGGCAAATTGTCCGACTTCCCCTGACGCAAGACACGCCACGCAAGGCCATTGCCGGCCGCGCGTTAGACCAGCCGCGACCGGTCTACCGCCCGGCAGTGGTCTTCGGCACGGCGTAGCCCGGCTTGACCGGGTCGGCCGTGCCGGCCTTATCGGGCGGCGCCATGCGGAAGGCGTCCATCGGCACCTCGACGGCGCAGCCGGCCGCTGACAGGGCGAGAACGCAGACGAGAGCGGTTGAGGCGATTTTGGTCATGCGGAGTGTGGCTTCCCTTCTTTGCCAGACAGAATTGCAAAGAATCGCGGCCAAAATTTGAAGAGACCTATGGTACCAGCGCGATTTCGCTCGGCCGCCAGGTCTTGTCGATCCAGGGCTCCAATGGCCCGTACATCCGCAGGAGCGGGAACCAGCTCTTGCCGGGGACCGTCTGAAGCCAGTTGGACACCTCCGGAAACTGGTCTTTTTGTCGGGTTCGTGATTCCCTTCCGTC
>CAYUTT010000092.1:4378-7245 GCA_964447575.1 uncultured Methyloceanibacter sp. | reverse complement strand
ACCGGCCGAAACTCGCCCGTGTTCTCGCCGAGGAGATGGAGCGGCAGGGCAGGCGGCCGCGCCTCCTCGTCCAGGTCAATACGGGAGGGGAGCCACAGAAGTCGGGCATCGCGCCCGAGGAAGTTGCGTCGTTCCTCGCGCTTTGCGGCGAGACGTTCGACCTCGCCATCGATGGGCTCATGTGCATCCCGCCTTTCGACGAGGACCCGTCTATTCATTTCGGGCTCCTCGCCAAGCTCGCCGATGAGCTGGGCGTGAAGGAACTCAGCATGGGCATGAGCGGCGATTTCGACAAAGCCATTGCCTTCGGCGCGACCTATGTGCGCATTGGTACGGCCATCTTCGGCGAGCGCATCCTGCTCGACTAGCGCATGACCAGGAACGCGCTGTCGCGCCGTAGTTCGGCCAACACCGCGGATAGATCGCGGCGCGAGAAGGCGATGCAGCCAGCCGTCGGCAGGTAGCCCTCGCGCGCGAGGTGCACGAAGATAGCGCTCCCCCTGCCCTTCACGCGCGGCCGGTCATTGTATCCGAGCACCAGCACAAGATCGTAAAGATGGTCGGTTCGTTCGAGCCGGTCGGCGCTGCTGTGTGCAGCGAGCTTGACCAGCCGGTTGTAGTTCCGGTCGGATGGATCCTCGCACCAGCCATCCTCCTTTCGGATCGTACGAACGGGTAGTGCCGTCGTGGGGCGGCGTACGCGGTCGGCGCGATAGAGGACGAGGCGGATGGGAAAGCGTCCGAGCGGTGTGCCTCCGTCGCCTTCGCGCTTCAAGGGACGAACGCTTCCGCGCCCGATTGCCGCCTTGAGCACACGGTGTGCGAGCTGGACACGAGCCTCGCTGCTCCACCCCGGCGCGCGCCGTACGACGATGGGTCTCGTGCCCTTAACCCTCATGGCTCAATACCTTTTTTTGCCCCGGAGGATGGACCGATATGCTTGTCGCCGAGCCAAGCCCCCCTTACAACCGTCTAGAAGAAAGTCCGAAGATCGCCACCGGGGACGGCCCATGACCAATGCGCGCAGGATCCTCATCATCGACGATGACGAAGAGCTCCGCGAGTCGTTGAGCGAGCAACTGTCCTTGCACGAGGAGTTCGAGGCTGAGCTTGCCCCAACGGCACAGGAAGGTCTGAAGGTCGCGCGGAATGGCCATGTAGACCTTGTGCTGCTTGATGTTGGCTTGCCTGATCTCGATGGCCGCGAGGCCTGCAAGCTGCTGCGCCGCGGCGGCTTCAAGGGCCCCGTCATCATGCTCACGGCACAGACCTCCGACTCCGACACCATCCTCGGCCTTGAATCCGGCGCCAACGACTATGTGACGAAGCCCTTCCGGCTCGGCGTTCTCCTGGCCCGCATCCGCGCCCAGCTACGTCAGCATGAGCAGAGCGAGGATGCGGTCTTCGCGATCGGGCCTTACACCTTCAAGCCGGCGTCGAAGCTCTTGGTGGATGCGGGTGGCGGCAAAATCAGGCTCACGGAGAAAGAGACGTCGATCCTGAAATATCTCTATCGCGCCGGCGAGCGCGTGGTCACCCGCGACGTTCTCCTGCACGAAGTGTGGGGCTACAATGCCGGCGTCACCACGCATACGCTCGAGACGCACATCTATCGCCTGCGCCAGAAGATCGAGAAGGATCCCTCCCAGGCCGAGCTCCTGATCACCGAGACAGGCGGCTACAAGCTCGTTCCCTAGTCGTTCACGGCCCAATCACGAAATCGGCGATGACCGGCACATGGTCCGAGGTACGGGGCCAGTCGCGCGTCTCGTCGAGCACGCGCATGGAGACCGCCGCGCCCTCGAGGGCCGGCGTGGTCCAAATGTGGTCGAGCCGCCGCCCCCGGTTGGAGGCTCGCCAGTCCCGATTGCGATAGCTCCACCAGGTAAAGAGCTTCTGCTCGGCTGGGACATGACGCCGCATCACGTCGATCCAGTCATGGGCCGCCCGCGCCCGTTCGAGCCGCTCGGTCTCGGGGGGCGTGTGGCTCACCACTTTCAGGAGCTGCTTGTGTGACCAGACGTCGGTCGGGAGCGGCGCCACGTTCAGGTCGCCTGTGAGGATCATGCGGTTTGCGGCCTTGGCCTTGTAGCTGCCGAACCAATCGCTCATGGCGTCGAGGAAGTCGAGCTTGTGCTGGAACTTGTCGTTGACCGTCGGGTCTGGGATGTCGCCGCCGGCGGGGACGTAGAGATTGTGCAGCACGACCGGGGAGGGGTGCGGGGTCGGGCTTTCGAAGGCGACGGCGATATGGCGCGCGTGGCCCCGGCCGCAAACGTCGCGGCGTTCGGCAAGCGTGAAGGGTAGCTTGGAAAGTGTGGCGACGCCGTGATAGCCCTTCTGGCCGGAGACAGCGATGTGCGGGAAGCCGAGCGCCTGGAGCGCGATCAGAGGAAACCGATCCTCCTCGCATTTGATCTCTTGCAAGCAGAACACGTCCGGCCGGTAGGCGCGCACAAAGCGCTCGACAAGGTCGAGCCTGAGCCGGACCGAGTTGATATTCCACGTCGCGAGCCGAAAACGCATTCCCGCTGGGTAGGACAGCGTGCCCGGCGGAGCAACACCTCGCCTGACCGGGCGATGGGTTATGCAGGCATTCAACAGAGCCGGAAAAGAAAAAGGCGTCCAACCGCTGCGCGGGGTTGGACGCCAGAAGCGCGTTTTTCTCGCGCGCGTGCCGGGAGGGAAGCCGGCACGAGCAGACCACATCTTCGGCTAGACGGGGGGCACTACCGATGAAAGTCGACGTGGCCCGCTTCTGAAGCAACAAATAATCCTTTCCCCCAGGAATGCAACTGGGGGTGCGCAAAAAATTTAATGCGCTGTAAACACAGGGAGCTTCCTGGGCTTACATCGCTGAATTTGCT
>CAYUTT010000092.1:0-4368 GCA_964447575.1 uncultured Methyloceanibacter sp. | reverse complement strand
TGTGGTCCGCTTCTAAGCCAACAAATATGTAGATCGCCGGGCGATTTCAACGCCTGTCGCAAGGAAAATTTAACGAAACGTAAACCCGCCCAGAGCGCAGCCCTAGGCGGTTGATTCATAACAGCTTTTGGCCAGACCAACCCCTAACGGAAGGGTGAGAACGACTCCTTCGATTTGAAAAAATCGATCGCCACCTTGCGGCCGGAGACCATGTTGTTGACCGTCACCCGGGTCGTGAGCCCCTGGGCGTCGGTGATCATCCATTCCTTGAGTGCCAGGTCCGAGCTTGCCTCGAAAAAGAGCTTGATGCGGCCGGCCGCATCCCCGCCCCGATCCTCAAGCGATATGGCAAGGGAACCGTCTTGGCGCTCGACGCCGACAATGCGTGCATCCCGGCCGAGATCGACGGTGTCGGCGAGCAGCAGGCGGAAGGGCGTGGATTTGATGGGATACTTTTCCACCGTCTTGAGGTCGCTGTCCTCGATCGCAAGCGAATGTCCGTCGGCCACGATGCGCAGGGCGCTCGGCGGCGCGTAGTCGAAGCGGATCTTGCCGGGGCGCTGCACGTAGAAGCGCCCCGTTGTGCGCTTGTTGTTGGGATCAATCTGCTCGAAGCTGCCTTGCAGATTGGTGATGTCGTTGAAATAGGCGTTGATCCGCTTGACTGCGGCCTCCTGCTCCGCGCCGATGAGCGGCGTCGGTGCGTCGGCCGCCTGGACGGCCGCCTCCCAGCTTTCGCCTTCGTCCATCGCCGTGGGCGTAATCTCCTCGACCGAAGCGGAATCGCCGGGCTCGACGGCATCTTCGCCGAGGGAGGGACGCAGCGCGTCTTCCGGGGTGGCCTCCGGGGGGACCGTGCCTGTTGTGATGGGGGTCGTGGTCACGGACGTCTTGGGGACGACAGTCGAACCATCTTGGGCGAGCGCATGCCCCACGGCGACTCCGAAGGCGAGCGGCAAATAAAGAAGGACCCCAGCGGCTCTGCGGCTTTTCATTGACCCCCCACGGCGGCTTGGGCGAGAGCTACGAGAATTTAGAGACATTCGATAGATGATTCCGCCAAATCTGGTCAATTTAAAGTGCCCATATTGGCCTATCACCTAGCGTCCCCCGTAGTCCCGGTTTTTGCAGATTTTAAGGCGTTGCGGCTATTGCCAGTAACGCCCCGTCACCCCCCGTCCCTAAGCGTGCGGTGCCAATCCCGGTGCCAACTCTCACGCAAGGACGCGTTGCAGGATGGCTTCTGCCTGCTTGGCCGCGTCGTTGTCCTCCCCGCCGAGCAAATGACAATAGGTGTCCAATGTTATCGACGGCTTGGCGTGTCCCGCCCGCGCCGAGACCACATGCACCGGCACCCCGCTCCGCAACAGCAACGTGATATGGCTATGCCGCAATCCGTGGAACGTGATCGGCTTAATGTCCAGCTCCGCGACCTTGTTCGCAAACGCCTCCGAAAGCGTGTCGGGGTGAACCATGCTCCCGACTGGCGAGGTAAAGACGAGATCGGGCCTGCCACCAAGGCCGAGCTTTAGACGCTGTTCGAGCTGTTCTTTGCGGTGCCGCTCCAGCTCCGGTGCGAGTGAGGGCGGTAGCTGAATGGTCCGCGCGCTTCGCGCTGTCTTGGGATGCTTAAGCCCAAGCTTACCGCCAACACATTCCACAGCCTGCGCCACCTGCAATGTCCCCTTGGTGAAATCTATATCCCGCCAACGGAGACCCAAAACCTCGCCACGCCTTAAGGCGGTGCTGGCGGCAATGAGCGTCGGCATGTAGAGCCAATGACCCTTCAGATGATTGAGAAGCGTGGTAAGCTCCGCTTCGTCTAGAACCTCGATCTCGTCGCGACGCTTCGCCTTTGGCTTCGTCTCTATGTCTGCGATAGGCGACCGGGCCAGCTTCTTTGCCTTCACGGCGGAGGCGAGGATTTGCCTAAGAAGCGAATGGATATGGTGCAGCGTGAGGGAAGCTAGGCCCTTCTCCCGGCGCGTGGCGTAAAAGCGGTCAATGGCCGAGCCATCGAGCTTCTGCAATTCGGTCGAGCCGAGGCCGGGGATAATATGGGCGCGGAGCAATGTCTGATAGCGCTCGACCGTAATCGCCGCCCGTGAAGCCGGGGCGATGTTTTCAATCCAATGTGTTGCATAGCTATTGACGGTCTCGGCGGTGGGCGCAACATAGCGGCCGTCCGCAAGCTCATTGAGCCGCTTGGTTAGTTCCGTTTCCGCGTCACGCTTACTGCCTTTGACGGTCTGATATTGGATGATCCGCTTGCCGGTCTCCGGGTCTGCGCCGACATCATACTTGATCCGCCAACTCTGCTTTCCGCGCCGTGTGATGTTGCCACGCATGGTCATTTCCCTCGCTTGATCTCTTCGGCTAGGCGGTCAACCTTCGCGTAAACCTTGCTCGCTTGCTCCAACAACTCCGAGGCCTGCCTAGTAAGCGCGTCCATGCTGGCCTCTCGCTTCCGCAGCTCCGCCTTAGCTTGGTCAACGGCCGCCCTCACGGTGGCCTCTCGCTTATCCAGGTCTGCCTTCCGATCCTCCCATTCTGCCTCCATGTTGTTTACGCGCTTCTCCATGTCCGCCCGAGCGCGTTCGAGGTTCGACTCCATGGCGGCAAGGTGCTTATCGAATTCAAGGGACAATTCCAGGCGGCGCACGATCTCCAGATTGAGTGATCGGCCTGTCCGTTCCGCTTCAGACGCCAGCCGCTTTCGAAGGTTCTCCTTGAGCCTCAAGCCCACCTGAACCGTTGCGCTTCCTGGCCGCCTTGGCATTTTCCGCCCCTCCCTGGGGATACGCTAACACGGATGGTGCTAGCAACACAACTGTTGTTGACATTGGTGCCGATGGGGTACATAAGGGGAACCAACAAAATTGTTGCCATAAGGAGAATCTAATGGACGGAAGACCCCTAACTTTAACTCTGTCCGTGTCGGAGGCGGGCAAGCTGCTTGGGATAGGGCGCAATGCGGCCTATCGCGCAGCCGAGCGCGGCGAAATTCCTACCGTCAAAATCGGGAAGCGCATTCTTGTTTTGCGGGAGCCGCTAAAGCGGATGCTGGGGGGCGCGAATGCAAAAAGCGCCTAGTCCAGAAATGCGAACGGCCCCTGGCAGGGGGCCGAACGCGGAAGATGGCGATGCAGAGATAACCAACTCCGAACATAGGCCACAGCCACGCGACGGTCAACTGCTTGCCGAGATCGACGCCGACATCGAGGCGGCAGAGGAGTATGAGCGGTTCCTTGCCCTCAAGTGTTATCGGGTCCGCAAACTCATTCTCAACCTCAAGATTAAGCGTGACGCCCTCGAAGATTTCGGCCGCGCACTCTGGAGGAACGCGGCATGAGGGATGGGCACGACAACATAATCAATCTGCCGAGGATGGCAGCGCCTCCGCGGCCGACTTTGGTAAAAGCGCCGGGCGAGCCGATGCCCAACGCACGGCTCTTCCTCGACACTGAATATTGGCACGAGGACAGATGCCTCCTCATCCAGCAAGGAGGAATGTTCTACAGGTGGGATGGCGCGTGCTGGCCTGCAGTAGAGGACCCAATCCTGCGCTCCGACCTATACAAGTGGTTCGAGGATAAGGAGTACGAGAGCGGCGATACTAAGAAGCCCTTTGCGCCGACTGCGCGGAAGGTGGCCGACTTGATGGACGCCACCAAGGCGGTGACGATCATTGAGACCTCGACGCCGACGCCTAGCTGGCTCGACCCTGCGGACCATCCGGCGAATGAGTTCATAAGTTGCGACAATGGGCTGGTCCACTACCCGACGCGGACCCTGCACCGGCGGCCAGGATTTTATTGCCACCATTCGGTTCCGTTCGCATTCGACCGGGACGCCGCGGCGCCGGATCGGTGGCTGTCATTCCTCGCCGAGCTTTGGCCCGACGATCTCGAGACCGTCCAGGCCCTGCAAGAGATGTTCGGCTATCTCGTCGCCGGGGATACCAGTCAGCAAAAAATGTTCTTGCTGGTCGGACCGAAGCGCGGCGGCAAGGGGACCATCGGTCGGGTGCTGACCCGCATGATTGGCAGACACAACGTCGCCGGTCCTACCTTGGCGAGCCTCGGCACGAATTTCGGATTGCAAGACCTGATCGGGAAGCCGGTGGCCCTCGTCTCCGACGCGAGGATAGGGAACAAGCCCGACGCCTCGCTGATCGCCGAGCGGCTGTTGTCGATCTCCGGTGAGGATTTGCAGAACGTCGATAGGAAATATTTGCCGCCCTGGTCCGGTTATCTGCCTGCGCGGTTTGTGGTCCTTACTAATCAGCTGCCGCGGTTCACCGACTCGTCCGGCGCGCTAGAGCGCTTTCCGAGCTGATTGAATCGCGGGGGATTCCCGAATCGGCTG
>CAYUTT010000091.1:0-7256 GCA_964447575.1 uncultured Methyloceanibacter sp. | reverse complement strand
CACCTACCAGCCGAAGGACAAGCCGGCGCGGCCGGCGACTTCGCCCTCGCTCGTGCCGACGCCGACGCCCGCGTCGGCGATCAGCGTGCCGCGGCCATTGCTCAGCAGATTCTTGGCGAGAAGACCCGCCGCCGTGAAGCTCACCGCGCTCGCATCGTCGAAGCCGCCCCAGCCGGCGCGCATGGCGAAGGTCTGGCCAGGCAGCAGGATGGGCTGCGCCATCGAGGCCACCGCGGCCAGGCCTTCAGTCAGCTTCTTGTCGCGCTCGCCGAGCTTGTCGATCTGCGCCTGCGTAGCGAGGCCGAGCTCGCCCGGCGTATAGGCGGCGAGATCGCCGCCCGCGTTCGAGGTGACGATATGTGTCGGCTTGCCCTGTACGGACTTGCTGTGGCTCCAGGTGAGGCCCGGCATGGTGTAGCTGTTCGAAGCCGTGCCGGACACTTGCTGGTTCGCGCGCGTCGTGGTGGCGCCATTACCGAACGCCGAGGAATTCGTATGCGTCGCCGTCGCGTTGGGGCCGATGGCCGTGCTGTTCGTGCCGCTTGCGGTGGAGAAATCGCCGAACGCCGCACCGCCATTCGAGGCAAAGGCCGCATTACCCACCGCGACCGAGCCCGTCGCCACCGCATTCGTGCCGATGGCGATGGCGTTCGTGCCGGTTGCCTGGGCGCCATTGCCCATGGCGAGCGAGGAGTCGCCCGAGGCAAGCGCGTTCGGGCCCGCGGCCATTGCATTGTTGCCCGTGGCCGACGAGCCGGGCGCGGCAGAGTTCGCCTGGAAATAGGCGCTATTGGCCGAAAGCGCCGCGATGTCCGCCGTGTTGGTGGCGATGTTGGTGGTGTTGGTGGCGATGCTGGCGGTATTGGTGGCGACGTTCTCATTGGTCGCGAACAATTGGCTGCCGTTCACCGCGTCGGTGCTACTGGCCGACAAAGTGCCTGCATCGACATTGACGATGCGGCGCTCATTGCCGAGCGAGCCCACGGAGACGGTGTTACCACGTCGGCCACCGAGCCCGCGCCGAGCGCGACCGAATTGGTTGCACTCGCATTGCTGTTGAAGCCGAACGCAATGCTGCTGGTGCCGCTCGCATTGGCCGAAGAGCCGATGGCGACGGCTCGGTCCGCAAGCGCCCGCGCGCCGAGATTGCCGCCGATACCATCACCGCCGCCAATGGCAACGCTGGAAGTGCCGGTCGCGCGGGGACCGCTTGAGGCACCGCTTCCTGCGCCGATCGCCGTGGAGTACTGACCAGCTCCCTCCCTTCCGGCGTTGGCGCCGACCGTGGTTGCGCCGATGACTGCCGCGTCCGGTCCCGATGAGGCGCCTATCGCTGTTGCGAGCCCACCCTGGGCACGGGCGGTATGGCCAAGCGCCGTCGAGCCAAGACCTAGGGCCTGTGTGCGGGCGCCGACGGCCGTCGCATTATTGCCGGTCGCATTGGCATTGAAGCCACAGGCCAAGCGCTCGTTTGACCCACCAGAATTCGCCCCGGCGACCGTGTTGATGTTGGTGGGATCGTCGTCGGTCTGCGACAAACCGCAGGAGGCACCATGCGCGGGCATCGCCCACGGCCCGAGAAGCAAGCCGAGCGCCGCGGCCACGGCGAAAAGATAGCGCTTGCGAAGCGCCGTTCGGATGACTTTGGCCGACGACGCCGAAAGGCCAAACCGCGAGGCGATGACACGTACAGACATGGGTCCCTCCAGGAGCTTCGCAGGCTGAAGCCGAAGGTGGGAGCGGGCTGCGATCCCCCTTTGCGGCTCTCAGCAGACTGGAGACGATGCTAAGAAGGGCGCGTCATTCCGATTTGAACTCCGCCGCACCGGATTTGCACTGGAGCGCAGAAGGGCTTGAAACCCTCGCCCTGTGGCCGAACGGCCACAGGTCGCCGCAGTCGGGGTGGGCGCTCACGTGCGACGCACAGTCTTGTGCAGCAACGTGAAGATCGCAGGGGTTGTCAATCAAGGCCCTTGCCGGAACTATTGCCCTTGCACAGCAACCGGTTCCCTCTGAGTGCGGCCTCGGGAACCATCGTGGCACGCACGGGAAGACGGCATGTCAAAGCCGGAGGGAGCCAGCACCATTGCAGGCGAGCGCCTGCACTTTTCCACGGACGCTCTGCCCCCGGAGCTCGACGAGCAGACGCGGTTTCGCGCTTTTCGGGAGCTTCACGCCGCAGTTTCCGGTCCCGACGACATCGCCCGCGCGGAGGACCGCCCGTTCCGCTTTCAGGTGGCCGGCGTTCGTTATGGCGAGCTTAGCCTGGTCCGCTTCGTCAGCACGGTGACCCGCATGACCCGCAATGGGGCGCAGGCCGCGGCCGCTGAACGCGATGAGATGATTCTAGGGCTGAACCTCGGGGCCTCGCCGGTTCAGTTCGGCCAGCGGCGCCGGGAAGCGCATGTGCGCCGTGGGAATACCGTCCTCGGGTCCGCGCGCGACGCGGCCGACATCCGCCTTGCGCCCGACACGCCCTATCAGCTGCTGTACATGCCGAAGGACAAGCTGCTCGCGCGTGTTGCGCACGCGGAGGACCTCGTCGCCCGGCCCTTCTCCGACGCGCCCGCGCTGCGGCATCTGCGGCGCTATTGCACCTTTCTGCTCGCCGCCGCCGAGGCCGAGCAGGACCCTGAGCTTGCCGCCCATGTGACGAACACGCTTCTCGATCTCGCAGCGCTCTGCCTGGGCGCCGAAGGCGAGACGGCGGAGATCGCGAGAATGCGGGGGCTTCGCGCCGCGCGCCTGCAAACCGTCCTCAGCGAGATGCGGACCGGCTTCGCCGAGCCGTCATTTTCGGCGGCCCATGCGGCGGCGCGTCTCGGCCTTTCGGAGCGCTACGTCCAGGATCTATTGCAGGAGACCGGCCGCACCTTCTCTGACCGGGTGCTGGAGCTCCGCCTGCAACGCGCCCGCGCCATACTGCAAGACCCGGCACACGACAGCCTCAGGATCGGCGATCTCGCTTATGCCTGCGGCTTCAACGAGGTCTCGTATTTCAACCGCTGCTTCCGGCGCAGATTCGGCGCTTCCCCGACGCAGTTCCGCCGCTGATCCGTTCCCCTACCAGCCGAAGGACAGGCCGGCGCGGCCGGCCATCTCGCCCTCGCTGGCGCCGACGCCGATGCCGCCGTAAAGCGCAAGCGTGCCGCTGCCCGGACGCACCAGGTTATCGGCAAGAACGCCGGCGGCCGAAAACCCGACAGCGTTGGCATTGCCGTAACCGCCCCGGCCGGCCGTCATGCCGAAATTCTGGCCGGAACGAAGGATAGGCTGCGCCAGCGCGGCCACCGCGGCGAGGCCTTCGGTCAACTTCTTGTCGCGTTGCGCCAAGCGATTGATGTCGGACTGAAGACCCGCGACATCGCCGCTCGTGGCGAGGCCGAGTTGCGACGGCGTGTAGGCGGCGAGGTCGCCCCTTGCGTTCGCGGTGACGATGTGGGTGGGCCTGCCCTGCACGGACTTGCTGTGGCTCGAGGTGAGCCCCGGCATGGTGTAGCTGTTCGACGCCGTGCCGAAGACCTGCTGATTGTCGCGCGTGGTCGTGGCGCCATTGCCGAAGGCCGCGGAATTCGTATGCGTCGCCGTCGCGTTCGGCCCAACCGCCGTGCTGTTGGTCCCGCTCGCGGTGGAGAAATCGCCGAACGCCGCGCCGCCATTCGACGCAAAGGCCGCATTACCCACCGCGACCGAGCCCGTCGCCACCGCATTGGTGCCGATGGCGGTGGAATTGGTGCCGGTTGCCTGGGCGCCATTGCCCATGGCGAGCGAGGAGTCGCCCGAGGCGAGCGCGTTCGACCCAATCGCCGCGGCATTGGTTCCCGTGGCGGAGGCGGCTGGATCGGTCGAGTTCGCCTGGAAATAGGCAGCGTTGGCCGAAAGCGCCGCGATGTCCGCCGTGTTCGTGGAGATATTGGCAGCGTTGGTAGCGATGCTGGCGGTGTTGGTGGCGATGCTGGCAGCGTTGGTAGCGATGCTGGCGCTGTTGGTGGCGACATTCGCATTGGTCGCGAACAGCTGGTTGCCGTTCACCGCGTCGGTGCTGCTGGCCGACAAAGTGCCCACCGCCACGTTGACGATGCGGCGCTCGTTGCCGGCAGAGCCGACGGAGACGGTATTGGCGACGTCGGCCACCGAGCCCGCGCCGAGCGCCACCGATGACGCGGCACTCGCCGTGCTGTTGGCGCCAAAAGCCACGCTATTGATGCTACTTGCCTCACTGCCGGCGCCATAGGCCGCGCTGTTGTCGCCGCTTGCAATGCTGCTGGTTCCGACGGCAGTGGCGTTGGTGCCCGTAGCGCGCGTTCTGTTTGGCGCGTTCGCGGCACCGCCGATGGCGACCGAATTGTCCCCGCTCGCCTCGCTAAAGCGGCCATAGGCCGAGCTGTTGAAGCCGCTTGCTTCGCTGGCGGAGCCAAAAGCCGCGCCGAAATCGCCGCTCGCGGTGCTGGAGCGGCCAAAGGCGGAGCTGTTGAAGCCGCTTGCCGTGCTCAGGCTGCCGAAAGCCGAGCTGAAATCGCCGCTTGCCTCACTGCCGGCGCCAAAGGCCGAGCTGGCGCTTCCGCTTGCCTCACTGCCGGCGCCAAAGGCCGAACTGTTGACCGCGCCGGCGACGGCACTGTCGCCGCAGGCCGTCCTGTTCGCGAAACCGCCGTCGTTTCCCGCCGGGTTCGGTCCGGCGCCGCCATTGGCGCATTCGACTGCCGCCGCTGGCATTGCCCACGAACCGAGAAGCAAGCCGAGCGCCGCGGCCACGGCGAAAAGATAACGCTTGCGATGCGCCGTTCGGATGGATTTAGCCGCCGTCATTGGCAAGCAAAACCGCGAGGCGATGACACGTACAGACCTGACACGTACAGACATGGGTTCCTCCAGGGGCTTCGCAGGCTGAAGCCGAAGGTGGGAGCGGGCTGCGATCCCCCTCTGCGGCTCTCAGCAAAACTGACGACATGCTAAGAAGAACACGCCATTCCCACCTGCACTCAACCGCACTGGGTTTGAACAAGGGCGCAGAGCGGGCTCAAAATCATCGGTCGCGTTGCCGATCGGCCACGAGAGTCGCGACAGGCGGGGGTAGCGCTCACCTTCGCGCACAGTTCCAGCGCTGATCTCGAAAGCCGCACTCTCCCACTGCAAGCATTTTGACCGGGCGGCAAGCCGGGCTAGTGTCCGGGCCTCGGCACATCGAAAGCCCCGCCCCCGTGTTCACCCTCGCCCATCTCTCCGACATTCATTTGAGCCCCATGCCGCGGGCCAAGCGCCGGCACCTCCTGTCGAAGCGCATCCTGGGCTATGTGAACTGGCACCGCGGCCGGAAATACGTGCACCGCCGCGAGATCCTCGACCTCCTCACGCGCGACCTGATCGAGCGGCACCCCGACCACGTCGCGGTCACCGGTGATCTCGTCAATCTCGGCCTGCCCGAGGAGTTCCTGCGCGCCGCCGACTGGCTGCATCATCTGGGACCGCCGAGCCACGTCACCGCGATCCCGGGCAATCACGACGCCTATGTGCGCCTGCATCCCGACACCAGCACGCGCCACTGGCACCCCTATATGGAAGCGAACGCGGACGGCGAGGGGCTGTTCGCCACGCCGGAGACGGGCTTTCCCTTCGTGCGGCGCCTTGGGGAGATCGGCATCGTCGCGCTCTCCTCCGCCATCCCCACCATGCCCTTCGTCGCCGCGGGCAAGCTCGGCAGGGAGCAGCTGGCCTGTCTCGCGAGCGCGCTCGACCGGCTGGGGCGCGAAGGCCTGTTCCGCGTGGTGCTGATTCATCACCCGCCGCTCCCGGGACAGGCGAGCTGGGCCCGGGGCCTGCGCGACGCGAAGCGGCTGCGGGAGGTGATACAGGCCCATGGCGCCGAGCTCGTGCTCCATGGCCACGACCACCGGCAGACAGTGTACGAGCTCGAGACGGCCGGGGGCCCGGCGTTCATCGTCGGTGTGCCGTCCGCATCCGAGGCGGTCGAAGGCCGCGCCCCCGCCGCGCGCTACAACGAGTACAATATAGAAAGGTGCGGAAACGGCTGGCGCGTGGAAATGGTGGGCCGCGCCGCGGCAAGCACCGATCAAGTGTGGGAATGCGAGCGGCGCGCGCTCAGGGAACGCTGAGCCAGACCGCGGCAAACAGCCCGGCGGCGCCGGTCACCAGCCCGATCACGAAGGCCGACAGCACCACGGCCATGCTCGGACCCGCGCCGTCCGGCTCCATCAGGATTTTACGGTGCGGGCTCGGTTCCAGAAGCGCCGCCTCCATGCGCTCCCGCCGCACGATCTCATGCGCCACATGGGTGGTAATGCGGTCCGTCATGTCCGCGACATTGCCGGCGGTGAACAGCGTGCGCCGCCCGTTCTCGCTGTTGCGAATGAAGAGATAGGCACCCGTGACCTCGTCCACCGCGACATAGGTGAACAGATCGATCCACAGCCGCGCCGGCCGGCTCGGCACCAGCGCGAGATTGAACCTGTCGTCGTGCTTGGGAACCTCGGCGAACACCATTTCGAGCTCTGCCTTGAGCAGCTCGAGCCGCGCGATCTCGCCGTCGCGATGGTCGGCGGTGACATCGAGGCGCTCGGCCTCCTCCAGGCGGGCTTTGCGGATTGCCTCGCGCAAGGACCGGCTCGCCGCCGGACGCGCAATCGCCTTGACGTTGTCCTCCATCCCCGTAACGCCCCTATTTTTCTCTGTCTTGGGCGCAGCATAGCCCGCCAGGCGGCGGAAATGCGACCGATTTTCCGCTCCGGACTCCGCCGGGAACCGGCCCATCGGAGGGTTTTGGCCGGCCTCGGCCAGCCAAGGCGCGTGCGGGGCCTTCGCACCCTCCCCCCATGGCCGGGGGTCCGGGGCGGCGGAGACTGCGAAGTGCCTATTTGGCGGCGAGTACAACGGAGGCCCTTGCATCGTCGAACCACTTGTCGATGGCTGCGTCGACGCTGGCCTCGAGCCCCGACTTCCATGCCGCAATGGTGGCGTCCAACGCGTCCTCGTTCGCCGCGACGAAACTCTCGCGGTTGATCGCCTCGTTCGCCTCGTTGGCAAGATAGTCGATGGCGATCCCGACGACCACGCCGATCGCCGCGCCGATCACCTGACCGCCCATGGGCTGCACGGCGGTGCCGACCGCCGCGCCCTGGAGCGCCGGCGTCACGCGCGTCGCCATGGAGGTGGCGAGACGGGCCGACATCTGGCCGAAGCTCCGCCCGATGATGCCGTTGATCGCCGGCCCGAGCGCGAGCGCACCGACCGTGCCGCCC
>CAYUTT010000090.1:0-7289 GCA_964447575.1 uncultured Methyloceanibacter sp. | reverse complement strand
CCGGGCGTGGTCGCCTGGGCGTCGTGTCCGCAGAAGGGCGTGCTGTCGCTGCCGCTCACCTATGCGCCGATCAGCTTCACCGACAAGGCCATCGAGATGGTCAAGAAGCGCGGCTGCCGCACCTATGTGCACCACCCGATCCTCGATGCGCGCCACTGGGGCATCATCGACGGCAAGGACGTCGACACGCCCGGCTATCACCAGACGCATTCCTGCTACGCAGTGGCCGCGTTCCACGAGGCACTGCGCATCATTCTCTCCTACGGCCGCCGCCGCAAGGCGACCGACTACAGCTATCACGAGAAGGCGCTGCGCCAGGCGGTCGAGGCCATGGGCTGCGAGGTGACCTCGGACATGCCGAGCCTCGTCGTGCTCAACCTGCCGGGCAAGCTCGCCGGCAAGGAGAAGGAGCTGGTGCAGGGGGCGCGGGCGCAAGGCTTCGGCATCTGGCCGACGCTCTCGGAACCGGTGCAGGTCCGCATCGGCATTCTCAATCAGCTCTCACCGGAGCAGATCGGCGAGATCGTCAGCCGCTTCGCCGATGCCATGCTCGCGATGGGCGCGACGTTCGACAAGCAGCAGGTGATGAGCCAGCTCAATTCGTATTACGCAAAGGCCGCCTAAGAGAGTAACCTCCGGCGCCCCATTCACTCCTCTTTCCCCCCGTAGGGGAGTGCGACATGCGTAGTAAAGACCTGTTCGGCGCAATCCTGCGACCGGCGCGCGCCCTTGCGGCGTTCGTGCCGGTCGCGCTTGCCGTTCTTGTGCTGGCAAGCGGGCCAGCTCTGGCGCAGAGCCCGGATGCGCTCGCCGAGATCAACCGCCAGATCGGGAAGCACGCGGCGAAAGGCGAGACGGACAAGGTCGTTCCGCTTGCCGAGCATTATGTCGCGCTCGCCCGGCAAGCCCATGGCGAGGATCATCCGGAATACGCCACGGCGATCACCTGGCTGGGTTGGGCCTACCAAAACCAGCGGCGCTTTGGGGAGGCCGAGCCACTGCTCGAGCAGGCGGTTCAGATTCGCGAGACCGCGTTCGGGCCGGAGCATGCCCTGGTCGCGACGAGCTTGAACAATCTCGCGGGCCTGTACCAAGAGCAGGGGCGCGATGCCGATGCCGAACCCTTGATCGCGCGGGCCAATGCCATCCGGCTCAAGGCGGCCGGACTCGACGATCTCGAGGCGCTGCCGCGCCGCATCCAGGAGCTGCAATGGAGCGGCGAGACGGCGGAGGCCGCCGCGCTCGCCGGCCGCTATGTCACGCTCGCAGAAGAGCGCCACGGCGAGAAGCCCGGCCTCGTGCCGGCGCTGATGGAGGCGGCGAGCCTGTTCGAGCAGCAAGGCGACACGGCGAAAGCCGAAGCCCTGCTCAAGCAGGCGATCCGCATCCGCGAGGCGGCGTTCGGCCCGGACAGCCTTGAGGTCGCCGAGTGCCTCGAAGCCTTGGGGCGCGTCTATCAAACCGCCGGGCGGTACGAGAACGCCGAGGTCGCGCTGAAACACGCGCTCGATATCCGCGTGGCGGCGTTGGGCGAGCGCAACGAGCAGGTCATCGACACGATGCAGGTCCTCGCCGGCGTCTCTGAGGCGGCGGGGCGCAAGGCGGAGGCCGAAAAGCTCTACGCGCGCGCGCAAACGCTCCAAGAGAAGACGAAGCGCCGCTACGCCTACCGCCGCCCGGAGCCGTCCTACGCGGTGGTGAAGGTGTTCTACGCCACCGACCGCAAGAACACGGGCGCGGCCGATCCCGCCGCGGTCTATGGCGGCGACCGCGGCCCGCTCACATTCGGCACGGCGACGGTGTCGATCCCGCGAGATCACCGCATGGGCGTGCTCGAAACGCCCTCGATCTGGCGGCTCGAATGGTCCAACGATCCGGAGCGCTACGTCGTGCTGCTCTCGGTGGACGAGACTGACGAGGCGAAGTTCTTCGAAGAGGTGTCGGACCGCGTGCGGGAAGCGCCCGGCAAGTCCGCCTTCGTCTTCGTGCACGGCTACAACGTCACCTTCGCCGACGCGGCACGGCCGACGGCGCAAATGACCTACGATCTCGGCTTCGCCGGCGCGCCGGTGTTCTACAGCTGGCCGTCGCAGGCACGCTACGCGGCCTACAAGGTGGACGAGACCAATGCCGAATGGGCGCGCCACGACTTCAAGAATTTCCTCAAGGCATTCGCCGAGCAGTCGGACGCCGAGCGCATCTATCTCATCGGGAGATTATGCGCTGATCGCGTCGAAGACCTTTGCCGGCTATCCGCGCGCGGGCGACACGGCGGACGGCATCACCATCGCCCCTGGCGTGCATACGATCGACGCAAGCTCGATCCGCACTGATTTCGTCGGCCACAGCTACTATGCCGACTCCGATTCCGTGCTGGCCGACCTACGCGACCTCTTCCTCGGCAAACCGCCGGACAAGCGGGCGCACTTGGCGCCCGCCGAGAGCGAGGGCGGGCGATACTGGATCTTCTCGCCGAAATAGGCCGGCGGCGCGCCCGCTTCGGGCCGCTCGGCTCAAGGCTCGACGCAGGTGGCGAAGATGCCGAACCCCGGCGCCCTGGCATTGCGCCGCAGCTCGTCCCGCGCCTGGCGGCAAGCAACCTGTGTGGTGAAGTCGATCACCGTCGTGGTCGCGGTGCTGCCGGTGGTGCCGGCGGCTCCGTAGAGCGCGAACACGATCATTCTGCGTCCTTCCGACTCGCCGGCATGGGCCAGGCCGAGCGTCAGGCCGGACAATAGAAGAGCAAGCGCCAATCGTTTCATCGGACCCCCCATCCTCAGGACCAGTTTGGGTGTGCGCCTCCCCAACGCTTGAGGGAATTGAAGCACATGGGCTGGTGCCTTGAAGCGCCGCCGAGCACGCCTTGCCGGCTGCCGAAACGGCCTCAATTCACGCGGGGGTTGGCTTGGCGCCAGTCGGCCGGGCGCTCGAAGGGCCCTCGCCAAATGCCGCGTTTCGCCTCGCGTGCCTCGGCCTCGGCCTCGGCGTAGGGATTGCCTTCGGAGGCGAGGTCGATGGCATAGCCGTCGCGGACCATGGCTTCGCCGAGGTCGGGCACGCCCGCAGCGCTGCAGGTGGCGATGAACCGGCCATAACGGTCCGTGCGCTTCGTTTCGCACATGACCTCGCCGCCCTTGATGAGCGTGGTGAGCTTGGCCTTCGCCGCGCGGCCGCACAGCCACTCCTTGCCGTCCGCCTCCTGGCAGGACTGCTTCAGCTCCGGCGCGTCGATGCCGAAGATGCGGTATTCGTCGCCGTTGCCGGCGCGCAGCGAATCGCCGTCGATGGAGACGATCTTCGCGTCGGGCCCGAACGGCTCGGGCTGAATGCTGCAATAGCGCTCGAGCAGCAGTACGAGGCCGAGCACGAGCAGAAGCGCGATGACCTTGCCGAGCTGGCTGGCTAGCGTCTTGGTGGTCGATTGGGTCCGTGTCGAGGTTCTGCTCGTCCGGCGAGTCATCAGCCGCCGTCGATCTGCCGCGCGATGATGGCGATGGCCTGCTGATAGACGCCCGCCGCGTTCCAGCCCTGGATGGCCCTGAAGTTGGGCTGGCCGGGCTGATAGCCCGTGCCCGGCTGCCAGCCATGGCCGCGCAGGAAGTTCGCCGTGGAGGCCAGCGCGTCGGCCCTGGTGTTGAGGTCGATCGTGCCGTTGCCGTCGCCGTCGACCGCGTAAAGCAGGATGGACTTGGGCAGGAACTGGGTCTGCCCGACCTCGCCATGCATGGCGCCGCGCTGGGCCGGATTCAGCATGCCGCGGTCCACGAGTTGCAACGCCGCGTAAAGATGGCCGGTGAAGAATTCCGGGCGCCGGCAGTCATAGGCGAGAGTCGCCACCGCCGAGATCACGTTCTGATTGCCCATGAACTTGCCGAAACCGGTCTCCATGCCCCAGATCGCGATCAACGGCCCGGCGGGCACGCCGTAGCGCTTCTCGATGGCGTTGAACAACGCGGCGTTCTGGGCCTTCAGCCTCTTGCCTTGTGAGGCGATGGCCGCGCCGCCGCGTTTGGCCATGAACTGATCGAGCGTGAGCTTGAAGCTTTTCTGGCCGCGGTCGGCGCGGATCGTGCCGACCGAATAGCTGGTGTTCATCAGCGCGCTGATGCCGCGCTGGCCGATGCCGTTGGCCTTGGCTTCCTGAGCGAAGGCCCGTTTCCAGGCCTCGAAGCCGGCGGCGTTGTTGCCGCACGGGGCCGCATGGGCCGGAGAAATAACGAACAGGAGTGCGATGGCAGCAAGCGTCCGTCTCACAAGTCGATGGTGCACCATGAGGGGGCCTTCCGGTTTGCAGGGAGGCCCGGGCGCACGCGCAGCCGAACCGCCATCCTTGAGTAATGCTCTAAACCTTGGATGTCCGCCCTCGAGGTCCCAGGCAGCCTTTGGGCGCGCCGCCCTCCGATCGGCCCCGTCCCTCAAGGACGCGCTTCTTACCCCCCGACGCATTTCTACCGTGAGGATTCAGGCCTTGGCAACGCCGGCATGCGCCGTTCATGCGCGATTTGCGCGGATTGTGTCAAAGGCGTGTTCATCACATTTGGGGAGAGCCGGAACGGTTTCGGCGACGCCGTGTTACCTCTCCAAGTCATGAACAGCATCGCCAAATATGGCGCGGTGACCGCCGGCTTCCTGCTTGCGACCGGCGCGTTGAGCGCTTTCGGCCTCTCCATCGCGGCGGATCTCTTCACCCCGGCGACGCAGAACGAAACCGCAGAGGTCGTGCTTGCCGCGCAAGACACCTCAGGCTCTGCGGAGGTCAAGCGTCCTGAGTCGGCGCTTCTCGGCGCGAAGGAAGCTCCTGTCAGCGCCAGAGACGATGGGACGGACGAGTGGGTCGAGGTTGCCCGCGCGGTCAACATGCGCAGCGGGCCGTCCAGCGCCAACGAGGTCATCAAGGTGCAGGTGGCGGGCACCAAGCTCCGCGCCGCCGCGCGCGACGGCAAATGGGTCCAGGTTATCGAGCCCGACACCGGCAGCAGCGGCTGGGTGTTCGGGACCTTCGTGAAAACCATTCCATCGGCGTCCCGCCATGCCGATGCGGCGGAGACGGTGATGCGCTAACGTCGCATCGAGTCGTCACCGAAGGGGGCGCATCCGTGTCGATATCGAGAAGAGCAAGGCGAGCGGTCCGGCGGGCCGCGGCGGCGTTGTCGGCCGGGCTGACGGGGCTCGTGGTCGCGGGCGGCCTCGTCGCTGTGCCCTTCATTCTGATCTCCTCGCCGGTCGGGGACTATTCGCTGTCCTCGCTCGAACCGGCCAGCCAGCGCACGCTCGTGCTGCATGACGGCAAGGGGCAGCCCTTCGCCCAGCGCGGCGGCTGCGTGGCGGAGCCGGTCTCGCTCGCGGAAGTGCCGCAGCATTTCGTCGACGCGCTGCTGTCGATGGAGGATCGGCGCTTCTATCAGCATTTCGGCGTCGATCCGGTCGGCCTGGCGCGGGCCATGATCGAGAACCGCGCCGCGGGCCGCGTCGTGCAAGGCGGCAGCACCATCACCCAGCAGCTCGTAAAGTACTCGCTTCTGTCGAGCGAGCGCACCATGGAGCGCAAGAAGAAGGAGGCGTGGCTCGCTCTGTCCTTGGAGTTGCGCCTCGGCAAGGACGAGATCCTGCAGCGCTATCTCAGCAGCGCCTATTTCGGCCACAGCTGCTACGGCTTGCGGGCCGCGGCGAAACGGTTCTTTCAGGCGTCCGTTTCGGAGCTGACGCTGCCGCAATCCGTCTATCTGGTCGCGCTGCTCAAGTCGCCCACCTCTCTCGTGCGCGATCCCCGCGCCGCCGAGCAGCGCGCCGAGACGGTGCTGGATTCCATGGTCGAGAACGGCAAGCTGGCTCCCGACGCGCGCGCCGCGCTGCATCCGGCCATGCCGCGCGTGGAGCCCACCGAGGCGGTCGGCAGCTACTATGCCGACTGGGTCGCGAGCACGCTCAAGGTGCCGCGCGCCGGCGACTACGCACCGCTGCCGGTCCACACCGCGTTCGATCCCGACTTGCAGCGCCTGGCCGATGAGGCCGTCGCAGACGTGCTCGGCAAACAGGGCAAGTCGCACCGCGCGAGCCAGGCGGCGATGGTCGTGATGCGGACCGATGGGCGCGTGCTCGCCATGGTGGGCGGCACGAGCCACGAGGACAGCCAGTTCAACCGCGCCGTCCAGTCCCGCCGCCAGCCGGGCTCCGCTTTCAAGCTGTTTGTCTATCTCGCGGCGCTCAGGGCCGGACTTGATCCCGGCAGCACGGTGGTCGACCGTCCGATCACCATCGCCAATTACGAGCCGAAGAATTTCGGGCGCGGCTATCGCGGCGCCATGCCGATGCGCAACGCCTTTTCCTCCTCCATCAACACCGTGGCTGTTCAACTGTCGGAAGCCGTGCGGCGCAAGCCGGTGATCCAGGCGGCGCGCGATCTCGGCATTACAACTCCGCTCCGGCCCGAGCCCAGTCTCGCGCTCGGCTCGTTCGAAGTGAGCCTGATCGAGCTGACCGCGGCCTATGCGGCCGTCGCGGCCGGCGCCTATCCGGTGAAGCCTTGGACCATCACCGGCTTCGAGGCGGCGGACGAGCGCCCCGTGCCGCCGCGCGGCGCCGGCAAATGGCGGCTGAAGGAGCAGGAGCACATGCTGACGCTTCTGCGCGGCACGGTGGAGCAGGGGACGGGCCGCCGCGCCCGGCTGCCGGTGCGCGCTTACGGCAAGACGGGCACGAGCTCGGAGCACCGCGACGCCTGGTTCATCGGCTTTGCCGGCAATCTCGTGGTCGGCGTCTGGGTCGGCAACGACGACAATGCGCCCATGAACCGGGTCACCGGCGGCAGCCTGCCGGCCGAGATCTGGGCGCAGTTCATGCGCGGGGCGATCGAGGAGGACGAGAGCTTCGGGCGGAAGCTGCCGCAGATCGCCGCCTTCCCGGCGAAGTCGCAGAAGCGCGACGTCAAGCTCGCCTCGGGCAAGCTCGGCGTGGAGGACTGGGGCAAGCGCGAGCGCGGGCAACGCAAGCTGCGCCGTGTCGAGGACTTCTTCAAGGACCGCCGCCCGCGCCGCGAGCGCCGCGGCATTTTTGGGGGTTTGTTCCGGTAATCCCCGTTCCGGCGCGTTGTGCTTTGCCGAGTCAAAATCCCGCGAATCAGGCATGATTCGGTGCATGGCAGACCGATCCCGGCTCGCGACCGAGCGCATGAATGTCAGCATCGTCCGGGTGGCGCGGCGCCCGAAGCCGAAGCGCGTGAAGTTCCTCGCGCTGGACGGGCCGCTGCTCCTCCTCATCGAGGCGGACAGCGAGGACGAGGCGCTTGCGCT
>CAYUTT010000089.1:5260-7289 GCA_964447575.1 uncultured Methyloceanibacter sp. | reverse complement strand
ACCTCTTCCTGCGCCTCGGCCAGCGCCTTGGTGTTGATGCGGCAATAGGGGCACCAATGGCCGCGATGGAAGGTGATGGCAACCGGGCCGTTCTCAAGGAGGCTGTCGAGGGTGACGAGCCGGCCCTGCTCGTCGGGCATCACGAAGTCCGGCATGGGCTCGCCGGGCTTGGGCGCATGCTCGCCGGCCTCGTGCTCCCGAAGCCGCGCCACCAGGCGGTCGACCGAGGTCTGGAACAGTTCGCCCATCTCGCGCACGGCATCGGCGAACGCCTGCAGCCGGTCGGCCAGCGACGCGTCCAGATCGCGCGACCGGATGAAGGCCTCTTCGAGCATCTCAGACAGCGGCCGGGCCGTCATACCCCTCTCCCCGCGGGCCCGATACGAGCTTGTTTGCTACAAGGTCCGCAGGCTCTGGATAGCATTTGACAGGCGCGCTGGGTAGCCGCCGCCGAGGCCCCGCCTTTCAAGACCCTACCGTTGCGCCCGAGCGTCACGCAGCGCCTCCATAAGTTCTGCTTCCGCCATGCGCTTGCGGTAATCGGGATCGATGAACCGCGCGACGACGCGGCCGCCTTTCGCCACCACGAAAGTTGCGGGGATCGGCAGGATCCAGCTGTCGTTACCCTGATAACGCGGCAGGTCGCGCCCCGAGTCACCCATTAGTGTCTGCATCTCATCGCCCACATAGATCGCGAGATTGATGGAAAGCGCATAGCCGTTGTCCATGTCGGAGAGGACAGGAAATTGGAGCCCCGCATCCGCCTTCAGCGCCGCCGCGAAGCGCTCGCGCTCCGGCACGATGGCGGCGATCGACGCGCCTGCGGCGGCGATCCTGTCGTACACGCCCGCGAGCACGCGCGTATTGATCCGGCAATAGGGACACCAATGGCCGCGATGGAAGGTGATGGCCGCCGGTCCGCGCGCAAGCAGCGAGTCCAGCGTTACGATGTGCCCGCGGTCGTCGGGAAGCGCAAAAGGCGGCAGCATCTCGCCCGGACCGGGCGCCAGGGCGCCGGCCTTGTGCGTCTTGAGCCGCCCCACCATGCGATCGACCGCGTCTTGCATCTCGGGATGCAACACGCGGGAGACCGCGGCGAACGTATCGAGGCGCTCGCTCAACGAGGCGTCCATCTCGCGGCAGTAGAGGAAGGCCTCCTCGACGGTGGCGAAGGCCGGATGTTGCATGCATTGGCTCTCCTTGAGCCGGTGCGCCGCGACCCGGGGCGCATTTTTTGTTCGGAGCCGGCGCCCGGCCACTATCCGCGCTTGGGCGGGGCTCCACTCAAGACCTTGTGAGCAAATATGAGGCCCAATTGAAGGCGCGGTCCAATAGCCTGCAGCTATGATTCGTATCGGCCGTCGATAGTTCCATTCGGCCGCTCGCCGCGCTCTTCTTGGCGTCAGCAGTGCTTGGAATCGGCCGAAATCGTGAGTCCTGTGGAGGAAAACGGAATGTCCACGCTTATCGACTTGCTGGATGCGGGCCGGCGGCTTGCCGAACGGATTCCTTACAGCCTGGTCGCGCTGGTTGCGCGGGTCGCCGCGGCGAGCGTGTTCTGGCGCTCAGGCCAGACGAAGGTCGATGGCTTCCTTGCGATCAAGGACAAGACCTTCTTTCTCTTTCAGGAAGAGTACAAGGTCCCCCTTTTGCCGCCCGACCTGGCCGCCTATCTCGCCACCTACGCGGAGCACATCTTCCCGATCCTGCTCGTGGTCGGCCTGGCCTCTCGGATCTCGGCGCTGGCGTTGCTGTGCATGACACTGGTGATCCAGGTCTTCGTCTATCCCCACGGCTGGCCGGAGCACATCCTCTGGTTCTCCGCACTGCTCGTGATCCTGGCGCGGGGACCCGGCGCACTCTCGCTCGACCATCTCATCTGGTCGCGCACGCAAAGCGCTGCGGCGCCGGCGCGCTAAGGGCGCCGGCCGGCCCCCACAACGATGCGGTCAGACCTTAGCGGCCGCGCTGCAACCGTCTCAGCAGCTCGTGGCTGGGATAGGAATCCGCCGGCAGCCCGTATTTGACC
>CAYUTT010000089.1:0-5160 GCA_964447575.1 uncultured Methyloceanibacter sp. | reverse complement strand
CCGTCTCAGCAGCTCGTGGCTGGGATAGGAATCCGCCGGCAGCCCGTATTTGACCTGCACGGTGCGGATCGCCTCGCGGGTGTTGGCGCCGATCACGCCGTCGATTTTACCGACGTCGAAGCCCTGCCGCGCCAGCAGCGTCTGCAGCTGCTTGGTCTCCGCCGCCGTGAAGGGTTCGGGGTTCCCGCGCCGCAGCGGCGGCGCACCCGCTAGCCGCGTGGCGTAGTACGCCGCGGTCGTCGAGTAGACGAGCGAATTGTTCCAATCGAGATAGACGTCGATGAAGTTGGGATAGGCGAGGAAGGCAGGCCCATCGCGTCCCATTGGAAGGACGAGCGCCGTCGGCACGTTGTCCCCCGGAACCGGCTTGCCGTTGCGATAGGTGACGCCATAGCGGGACCAGAACAGGCGTGGCCGCTGGATGGTCACATCGGCCTGATCCCACGGCAGGTTGGGCGGCACGATCACCTCCTCGAGCCACGGCTGACCGGGTTGCCAGCCCTTGGCGCGCATGTAATTGGCCGCGGACGCGAGCGAGTCCGGCGCGCTGCCCACGAGGTCGCGCCGCCCGTCGCCGTCATAGTCGACGGCAAAGTTGTAATAGGTGCTCGGCTGGAACTGAAACTGCCCGACCTCGCCATGGGCGGGCCCGCGCATCTGCGCCCGTGTGAGGTCGCCGCGGTCGATCACGCGGAGCGCGTCCAGCAGCTGCGCCCTGAATTCCTCGGGGCGGCGGCAGTCATAGCTCAAGGTGGCGAGCGAGCGGATACTATCCATGTTGCCCATCACCTTGCCGAAATCGGTCTCGAGGCCCCAATAGGCCACCAGCACGGGACCCGGCACGCCGTAGTCCTGCTCGATCCTCTTGAAGACCGACGCGTATTTCTTGAGCATCGCCTGGCCGACCTGCAGGCGGTTGTTCGACACCATGCGGGCCTGGAAGGTCAGGAAGTCCTGCGCAAAGACGCCTTGGGCCCGGTCGCGCGCAATCGTGTTGGGATCGTAGGTGACGCCGTCGAGCGTCGCGGAGACGGTGCGCGGCGAGATGCCTTCGGCAACCGCCTGCTGCTTGAAGCCTTGCAGCCATTGGCTGAACCCGGCGGGGCCGGGACATTGCTGGGCAAGGACGCTCGAAGCCGAGCCGAACAGCACCGCCGCGCAGAGGCCAGCGCGTGCTGTCATGAGGGTGACGCGGGTCATGTTGTGTCTAGCCATGCGGTCACTGAACCCAGTCGGAAGGCCTCAGTCAAGCCGAGAGACCGTCATGTGGACAGCCTCGGGATCGCCCTTTTGCAGGTCCCGATCAGCTTCGCCTGGGCGAGCACATCGGCTGCCCTGGCAGGCCTCAAGCGCGGTGCTGCTCCTGGGCTGGCACGAGAGTCATGGCGGCACGGGCTTGTCTTGAAGACAATTACACGTGGGACGACGAGCTCGACTGCGAGCCACCACCGCGCCCTCGCAATGCAGCTAGTCGGTGTGTGGCGGCAGTTCGCCGAGCCGGAGCTTCTCCATCAGCGCATTGATTCGCCGTGAAGCCTCAGCCTTGCTCAAGCCCTGCCTGTATGCCCCCGGCTCCTTCACCTCCTCGGCCAGCGTCTTGAGGTAGGAGGCCTGGGCTCCTGTCATCGGCTCCCCGCCAGGAGATTCACCTGGCGCGTGCTGTTGGCTCTCCTGGTACTCAGGAGCCCTCTTCTTCTGTTCCATCGCAATTTATCCTGCACCGTCCTTGGTGTTTCCCTTTGGGTCTTGTTTGTACATATGAGTGTTACAGTAAGAATCGAAAAGGGCAAGGATTTGGCGCCGTTTGACAAAGGTTTGGGCACACCTGCCGACCGCCCGGAGATCGGGCGGCGCACCGGCGGCCATCGCTAGCCCAACGTGCCCGGCCGGGCGTTGATCCAAGACAAATCGCCGCTTCTCCACTCTTGAGCCCTCTTGGCATTTCGTCCAAGGGGCTGCATTTGGCGCGTTAATATATTGTAAACTTTAATAAAAACGACATCGAATGCCCCGAAATGGCCTTCCAAACACCCTCCACGAGCCGATCTTTTGCCCTTTTGTTCTAGTGTTTTGTGCACCGCACCAACGCGTGCGGCCGATCTGATTCGTCGTCGGTCTGTCAAAAAAAACCTCCCAAGCAAGTTAGAAGTTAGGAGCACAACGCATGGTCAAAGTGCGAGCCAAGATGATTACGGTGGGGCTTCTGGGCGCCGCTATGATTCTGCCACTGAATGCTGCCGTGGCAGAGCAGGTCGGACATGCCTCCTGGTATGCGCTGACATCCAAGACCGCGAGCGGCGAGCGGATGAATCCAAGCGCTCTCACCGCCGCGCACCGTTCGCTGCCCTTCGGCAGCAAGGTCCTGGTCGAGAATCTCAGCAATGGCCGTTCGGTGGTGGTCCGGATCAACGACCGTGGCCCCTTCGTCGGCGGCCGAATCATCGATCTGTCCAAGGCGGCAGCCGCCCAGATCGGCATGATTCACTCCGGAACCGCTAGGGTGCGCGTGACTTCTGCCGGCGGCGGGTCTCTCGGGGCACTCGGCAGGTCCAAGCGCAACTAGCCTGCCCCTTGACGGGGGAGCCGTGGGCCTAGCCATCCCACGGTCACGCCAAACCACTGTATTATAAGACTTTTCGGCGCTCACCAGGCGCCGGGAAACGCCGGGCCGCCGCCCGGCGTTTTCCATTCCTGGACGGAGCGCGGCGCCCCGGGCCACGCCGAAGCGCCAGATCCTTCGCAACCGTTGCACGGATGCGCTAGGCAATGCGGCCCAAACGCGGCATAGTCTGGGCATTGGTGGCTCGAAGAAATCGGTCCCGACGCGGGCGCAGGTGACGTATTGGCAACCAATAAATACGAAGATTCGCAAGGGGCTTTATGGCGCCCCAAACGGAGTCGACCCCCGATGCTGACCCTTCCGCTCCCCGTTGCCGCCTTTTTGCTGGCTGGCGCACTTGCCCTCGTCTCGTTCGAAAGCGCGCTCGCGCAGCAACAGCCGCGCAATGAAGGCTCGTCCGGCCAAGGGCTGTTCAAGCCGCCCCATCAGGGTCCCGCCATCGGCGGCACCTCATGGACCCTGAGCGATGTCTGGGGAGAGCCGAAGATGCCAAAGCCGTCCTATGATTATCCCGGGTATAATTACCCTCCAGGCGGCTACGACCTCAACGGTCCGCCGAGCCGGTCGCCCTACCCCAATTAGGCCGCGAATCCGCCACCGCCGCAGCCCCTCGCGCAAGGGTATATGGGTCTTGCGCATAGCAGCCTCACGCCCCTAGAGTGAGGCGCTTTGCGGGCAGACTGCGAACCTGGGTGGAGACCTGGCCGCGTACGCTCCTTGGGAAGCGACGTGGTTTCTTTCCCCGTTTCCTAGACTTGCCTGATTTTCCGTGCGCGTCGCACGGACCATTGGAGGGGGAAAGGAGCTTCCCATGCGTCAGACCGGGACGGTCAAATTCTTCAATCATTCGCGGGGGTTCGGCTTTATCACGCCGGACGATGGCGGCAAGGACGTGTTTCTGCACATCTCCGCGCTCCAGCGCTCGGGCCTGCCGGCGCTCGACGAAGGGGCGCGGGTTTCATTCGAAACCGAGCCAGACCGTCGGGGCAAAGGTCCTCAGGCCATTAACGTGCAGCTCGGCGAATAACCAATCAGACAATTTGACGATTTCACCCGCCGCGATAGGGGCGCCGCCAGGCACTGCTATCGCCGGCGGGAATTTTTTGCGTCCGTGGCGATGAAGCCGTGAAAGCGGATTAGCCTATGACAGTGGAGAATCCGCACCCCTCAGAGCGCACGCTTCAAGGCGTGCTCGATCGACTCGCCGAGGAACGCGAGGCGGCGCTGGAGCGCCTGTTCCACTTCCTCGCCATACCCAGCATCTCGACCGACCCCGCCTATCATGAGCCTTGCCTTCAGGCGGCGGCTTGGTGCGCCGAGGCCCTGGCGACGATGGGTTTCACCGCCCGCGTCGAGCCCACCCAAGGCAAGCCGATGGTCGTCGCGCATTGGCACGATCCAGGCGGCGGCCGGCGTCCGCTTGTTCTCTTCTACGGGCACTACGACGTGCAGCCGCCTGACCCCTTGGAGGCGTGGACCGCACCGCCTTTCGAAGCCCAGCTCGTCGACGACCCCCAACACGGCAAGGTCATCGTCGCCCGCGGCGCTTCCGACGACAAGGGTCAGGTGATGACCTTCGTCGAGGCCTGCCGCGCCTGGCTCGCCGTTCGCGGCGCGCTTCCCGTCGACGTCACAATCCTGTTCGAGGGCGAGGAGGAGTCCGGAAGTCCGAGTCTCGCGCCGTTCCTCGCCGCGTATGGCGACGAGGTGAAAGCCGATATCGCGCTTGTCTGCGACACGGGCCAATGGGATTCGACAACGCCGGCCATCACAGCCTTCCTGCGCGGGCTCGCCTTCTCGGAGCTGACCGTCACCGGACCGTCCCGCGATCTCCACTCCGGCATCTATGGCGGACCGGCCTGCAATCCGATCCGCATTCTCGCCGAACTGATCGCGGATCTCCGCGACGCACAGGGCCACGTCACCATTCCCGGCTTCTACGACGATGTCCGCGAGCCGTCGCCAAGCCAGCGCGCGGCCTGGCAAGCCCTCGGCTTCGATACCGCGAAATTCCTCGAAGAGGTCGGCTTGAGCGCGCCGGCGGGCGAGGCGGACCGGGGCGTGCTCGAGCAGCTCTGGTCGCGGCCGACCGTCGAGGTCAATGGCATCATGGGCGGCTACACGGGACCGGGCACCAAGACCGTGATTCCTTCGCAAGCCTCGGCCAAGTTATCCTTCCGGCTCGTGCCCGATCAGGATCCCGCCAAGATCATCGACGGATTTCATCGCTTCGTCGCGGAGCGGCTCCCCGCCGACGCGCACGCGGCTTTTGCGAATGAGGGCGGCTCGCCGGCGGTGGGCTTTGACACCGAAGCGCCCGCCTTCCGCGCCACGGCCGGCGCGCTGCAAGCGGAATGGGGCAAGCCACCGGTCATCGTCGGCTGCGGCGCCTCCATCCCTATCGTCGAATCGTTCCGGAACCGGCTCGGCATGGATGCGCTCCTCGTCGGCTTCGCGCTAGACGACGACCGCATCCATTCACCCAATGAGAAATACAACCTCACGAGCTTCGAGAAGGGCGCGCGCAGCTGGGCCCGCAT
>CAYUTT010000088.1:0-7332 GCA_964447575.1 uncultured Methyloceanibacter sp. | reverse complement strand
TGGACCCCCTTGACCGGGAAGGACAGGGTGACATCGCCGGCCAGCGCCTTGCCGACGACGTTCTCCAGCATGGTGCGGCCGAAGCCCGACCGTTTCGGCTCGCTCACTTTGGGGCCGCCGGATTCCTGCCAGACGAGCTTCAGCATCTTGGCGTCCTCGCAGAAATCCCACTTGATGCGGATCGCGCCCTGGGGATCGGACAGCGAGCCATATTTCTCCGCATTGGCGGTGAGTTCGTGAAGCGCCAGCCCGAGGTTGTGCACGGCTTCCGGCTTCAGCATGACGTCCTCGCCTTCGATGGCGATACGGCCGCCGAACCTGTCCGCATGCGACTCTAATTGCTGCTCGACCAGCATACGCAAAGAGGCGCCCTGCCAATCGTCCGCGACCAGGAGATCGTGAGACTGACCGATGGCGTAGAGCCGGGCGCTGAACCGCTTGAGAAAATCGTCGACAGAGGTCGTGCGTGACGCGGTCTGCCGGGCGATGGCGTGGATCACCGCCAAGAGATTCTTCGAGCGGTGCGTCAGCTCGCGCAGCAGGAGACGAAGCTGCTGCTCATTGGCCTTGCGCTCGCTGATGTCGACGGCGACGGAGGCCGTGCCGACGAGCTTGGCGCCATCGTCGAAGACCGGCTCCATGACGACATAGAAGGATCGCTCGCGGTGGAAGAGCTCGAAATCGATCTCAAGCTCCTGAGACGCACCGGCCTCCATGGCCTTGCGCTTGGCGGCCATGAGTTGCTCCGCCGCTTCGGCCGGCAGGATATCCGCGTCGGTCTTGCCGATGAGGTCCTCCGGCTTGAGCCCGGTCGGAAGATTGTGCGCCCAGGTGAAGCGCAGATCCTTGTCCTGGCTGAACACAGAGATGGGTGAGCCGCGCAGCGCGATCTCGAAGCGCTGCTTCGCCTCGGCCAGTTCCTTGGTGCGCGTCTCCACCCGTTCCTCGAGCTGATGCCGCGTTGCCTTCAGCTCCTCCAGGGTTTGCAGATGGGCGGCGATCTCCGCCCGAAGGCGGTCGCGCGACGGCACGCGCAGCAGATGCGGTGCGAGCCACAAGATGCCGATGGCGGTGGCGAGCGCGAGAAGAGCGGCGGCGCCCTTGAGCAAGCCTTCGAGATCCGGCGCTCTCGTCCAAGGAGCGAGCACCGATGCGACGTGGACCAGGCCCACGGCGAACACGAGGAGAAGAAACAGCTTCACGAGCGCCGCTTCGCGCGCGCTACCCTCGCCCCGGCGCCTGTAAAGATAAAGCAGAACGAGCGGCACGAGGAGGAAGGTCGCGGCGATGATGCCGTCGGCCACGGCGTGAAAAACCGGCCATCCCGGCCATTGGCCGGAAGCGCCCTCGCCAAACAGCAAAAACAGCGGGCGATCCATCGCGCGGGTTACTCCATCAACCAGCGCCACGGACTTGCAGATCGTACGCAGACATGCATTCGAAACCTAGACAGTCCAAGCAATAAGCGTAACGAGGAAGACGACGAGAAAAATGAAGAACAAGATCCGGGCAACGCCGCCGGCCGCGGACGCCACGCCGCTGAAGCCAAAGATGCCGGCCACCAGGGCGACAACGGCAAAGATGATCGCCCAATAAAGCAGCATCGGTCACCCCACGATCTTTCAAATCGCTGCGGCCCATCTATGGGCGCCGTTCCTCCTTGCCACACTTCGGCCCAACGTTTGGCAGCGCCCATTCGTTCGGCTCGGCTCCTCCTAGAATCCCGCGATGGCGTCAAGAATCTCCTTATCGGTGAAAGGCTTCTTGACCAACGGGGCATCGCGATGAGCCTGCGGCAAACTTTCACGCCCATAGCCGCTGACGAAGGCGAAAGGAATCCCGCGCGCCGACAGCGCATCGGCAATGCGTCCGGCCGACTCGCCGGCGAGGTGCGCGTCAAGCAACGCGCCGCGAATAGGGCCGTCCTCGACCGTGGCAAGCGCCTCAGTCACCGTGCTCGCTGGGCCGGCTACCGGAATCCCCGCCTGCTCGAGTGCGGCAACGATGTCGAGGGCAATGAGAAACTCATCCTCGACCACGAGAACCGGAGGCGCGGTCACCACTCCTTCACCCTTTCCTCGCTCGCCGCGGGACCGGCGCTTGAAACCCGTGCATGGCGCTCATGCCGGCGGCCCGTGGAACGTTGCCATGGATATGCGCGTTTCGTGACCACTGTGGAAGGTCCACACACCTCTCCCCGTGGACCACAAGAAAGGGAGTATACTTCCATGAATTGGGATCGAATCGCAGGCAACTGGAAGCAATTCAGTGGCAAGGCCCAGCAACAGTGGGGCAAGCTCACGAATGACGATCTCGACGTGGTCGAGGGGCGACGCCAGGAGCTGGTTGGCAAAATCCAAGAACGGTACGGCATCGCCAAGGACGAAGCCGAACGGCAGGTGGACACCTGGCTCCGCAACATGTGACCCGTCACCGGTTCGCCGATGCGCCGGCGGAGATCATGCATCCCCGCCCGGCGCGCGGCACTCTGACGGACGCCGCGGAATTCGCGGCGTTCGCCGCACGACGACGTGCCGTCCGTAGAGGAAATAATGGGACCGACGATCCTTCTCATCACCTTCATCGGCGTTCTACTCGCCGTGTTGCCCGCGTGGCCCTATGTCCGTACCTGAGGACCGTTTCCCTCCGGTCTGGTGGGCCCTGACCATCGTGATCGTTCTCGTTCTTCTTCTTCTGGGTAAGGTTTAACGGGCCGCGAGGCTCACAACGGTGACATCCATGCTGACAACCATCCTGATCATCATCCTCATTCTCATCCTAATTGGTGCGGTGCCGGCCTGGCCGCATAGCCGCGCTTGGGGCTACGGGCCATCGGGCGTAGTCGGCCTGATCCTCGTGATCCTGCTCATCCTACTCTTGCTCGGCAGACTCTGACATTGCTGTCACGCGCTCGCTGAAGGCTGCTCCCTCGGCACGGCGCGGCGATCGAAGAAGAGCGCTTGAGACACGATCGCCTTCACCGTGTCGGGCTGATACGGCTTGGTGATGAGGAAGGCGGGCTCGGGTCGCTCGCCGGTCAAGAGACGATCGGGATAGGCGGTGATGAAAATCACCGGCACCTGGAACGACCCCAGCATCTCGTTGACCGCATCGAGGCCTGAACTGCCGTCGGCGAGTTGAATATCGGCCAGCACGAGACCAGGCTTCTCCTGCGATACGGCGCTGACCGCCTCCTTGTGCGTGCGGGCGACGCCAGCGACGCGATGGCCAAGCCCCTCGACGATGCTTTCGAGGTCCATGGCGATCATCGGCTCGTCCTCGATGATCAGCACGTCCGTCGCGACTTGAGCGGCGATCTCTCGGCCCGCGTCGTCAATGAGCGCCTCGACGTTGCTGTTGGTGGTGTTCAGGATGGAAGCGGCTTCGTCCGTCGAAAAGCCCTCGACCGAGCAGAGCAAGAAGGCCTGGCGCGGCAGCGGGGTGATCTGCTCGAGCTTGCGATCGACGACGTTAGGTCCGCTCTCGACGAATTCCGGTTTCAGATTGATCCCGACAGAGTTCCAAAGGCCGAGGAATGTCCGGTAGAGCTCGATCCTGGCATCGCGCGCAGTATCGAACAACGAAGGATCCTCGGCCAGCACCTGAAGCGTGGCCGCTACATAGGCATCGCCCGCCTTTTGCGTGCCGGCAAGCGCCCTCGCAAACCGGCGCAGATAGGGAAGATGAGGCGCGATCAGCTCGGAAAGAGGCATCGAACTTGGCTTTCTCTGCTACGGGCGTACGGACAGCACCGTCCGGCGCCCAACTTTCTCATGAACCAGGCGGGAAGGTGACAGATTCCAATATCGCGTCCAGAAAAGAATGCATTCGGCGCCAAAGGGTTCCCTCGATCCTGGAACTATCTGAACCTTAGCGGGTTTTTTTGCAGAGGTGCGGCGGAATCCGTTAGACTGCGAATGCCGGCAGATCAGCCCGAGGGGACCCGCTGTGGATCGCAACGACAAGAAGAAGGCCCCTAGGCGAATGACTGCAGACGCCAAAAACGTGGAGCGGCATGCCGGCCCCAACTCCGCCAAGACCCCGACCGGCGAGGGGCTATCCCCTGCCCTACAAGCCCATATTGGGCGCCAGGTCCGGGCGGTGTTCGACGAGGTCGCGCAAGAGCCAATTCCGGATCACCTCTTGAGACTGCTTCAGGATCTCGATCAAACCGGAGAAAAATAGCTTGCCGCAGAATGTGTCCCAAGGCCTGAAGAACGACCTCGTGGCCCAAATCGGAAGCCTGCGGGCGTTTGCCGTGTCGCTGTGCGGCGATCGCGAGCGCGCGGACGATTTGGTGCAGGAGACCCTGTTCAAGGCATGGAACCACCTCGACTCCTTCAACGAGGGGACGAACCTGAAGGCCTGGCTTTTCACCATTCTGCGCAACACCTATTTCTCCGAGCGGCGCAAGCGCAAGCGTGAGGTCGAGGACGCCGACGGCAGCTATGCCGCCAGACTTTCGTCTCCCCCGGCGCAGCTCGGCCACATGGACATGCGGGACTTCCAGGCGGCCCTGGTGCAACTACCGGACGATCAGCGCGAGGCGCTGATCTTGGTTGGCGCCGCGGGCTTCTCCTACGAGGAGGCAGCCGAGATCTCAGGCTGCGCGGTCGGCACCATCAAGAGCCGCGTCAACCGCGCGCGCAATCGCCTCGCCGACATGCTCCATTTCGCCGAAGGCGAGGCGGAGAGGCCCGAGACGATCACCAAGAGCGCCTGATCACCTTTCGGATTCCCATCAGGTCAGAAACGCGATGAACGCACTCATGGTGAGGAGCGAGCCCAACGTGCTGATGAAGAGCGCGGAGGCCGTCTCCCGCGCCGCCACCCGGTACTGCACGGCGAGCATGACGACGAGCGCGATGGGAGGAAGCGCGGCCGTCAGCACGGCCTCGCCGAGAATGGGATGGCCATAGCCGAGCCAGAGCATGGCGACCAGCACCAGCGCCGGCTGCACTACGTTCTTTGCAAGGACAAGAAAGAGGACAGGCCCGCTCAGAATGACCCTGTAGCCGGCGAGGATGATGCCCGCCGCGAACAGCGCCACGCCGGCGGAAGCGTGCCCGAGCAGCGCAAGCGAATTGGCCGCGACTCGGGGCACGGGCACGTCGGCGAGCACGAGCGCGAAGCCGAGGAGCGGCAGCCATATGACGGACTGCTTGGCAGCATCGAGGAGCTTCGGGCCGAGTTCGGTGCGCGATCGCGGCGGTTGCGCCTCTTCGGCCGTCCCTTTGCGATGACGCCGATAGGCCGGCCGCTCGCTCTGCTCCAAGGATAGAATAACGATCGTCACCGGCACCAGTGCGACCACGATGATGATGCTGGCGATCGCCACCGTGATGTCGGCCTTCGCACCATAGAGATACCCCAGGACCGTGGCGCCGATGAAGGCGCTGCTCGGCGCCGACGCCGTGAGGGCACCAAGCGCGCTCAAGCCCGAAGAATAGCCGAAGCCGAGCCGGGCCAGCAGAAAGACCGCCCAATACATGCCGACGATGGCGGTGGAGAGAATGACCACCATGGGCATGTCCTTGAGAAGCTCGGCCCGGTCCCGCTCACCACGCCAACAAAGAGAGACAGCGGCAGCGCGTAGCTCATCACCATGCGATTGAGGGTCGGCACCTCCTTCTGCTCGAAGTCGTGATGCCGGGCCGCGAAGTAGCCGAGCAGAATGGTGATGACGGCCGGAAGCAGCGCTCCTAGAATCTTTTCGAGCATCCCCTCTTCCCCTTCAACGGTGCGCCCAGCGTGCCATCCCGGGGGAGAAGGAACACCTGGAGAGTTGAGAAGGTTTGACCATACGGAGGCTTATCCAACCATGAAGACGCTCTCGGCCGCGGAGCTCGACCAAGCCAAGCTCGATCCCCCGTCTGTGTTTCATGCGCCAGAGGACGTGCTCGCCGCCGACCTCTCCGCTGAAGACAAGACGTCGATCCTGCTGCGCTGGGAAGAGGATGCCGAGGACCTGATGCGCGCCACCGAGGAAGGTATGCCGCCGTCGGAGAACCGGCGGCCGCCGGACGAGATTCTCGCCGCTGTCCAGGCCGCGCTAGAGACGCTCGATCCTGGCCGGGGAAAGCGAAAGACGTAGGCCGAAACCTTCGCTCCCCTCTCTGGCCGGAACCGAAAGGTCGCCTTGCGCGTTTTAAAAGCACATACGTGCATGTCCACCCCTGCCAGAAAAGGAGGACGCCATGGCAACCACCAAAATCGACGAGAGGGGCCGTCCCCATACCGAAATGACGAAAACGGAGGCCCGCCAGGGTACGAATGTCGGCCTGATATGGGTGCTCAGTATTTCCCTCGCGCTGGCCGTGGTCGCCGGCTTCGCCCTCGGCTTGGGCTGGATCACCCTCCCTTGGACCGCATGACCCCTTGATGTCCGGCCCGGGAAGACAAATGTCTATGGTTAAGCCTCCCACGAACGGGGATGTACCATGGGCATTCGTCTTGGCCGACTATTCGGCCGCTTCGGCATCGTGCTCGGCGCCGCGGCGCTGCTCGCCGCCAATCCGGCTGGCGCTACCCCTGTAGATTCACAAGAAAACTCCCTCTCCGAGGAACTCGACCGCTTTGCCGCGGCACTCAAGGCGCAAAGCGAGCGCCTTGCCGCGGCGGCGGGTCAAGCCGCAAGGCGCGCGATCGAGGACAACAAGGACACGATCGGTGACGCGAAGTCTGAGCTTAGGGCGCAGATCGAGACGTTCCGCATTTTGTTAAACGAGCAGAAAGCGATCTTCGGCATGATCGGCGAGGACGCGGCCGCCACGCTCGAGGCTTGGACGGAAGAGGCTGTTCGTTCTTGGGCCGAGATGCATCGCTCGGCCCTCGAGGCGCTGGACAGGCTCCAAGACTGGCTCGAGCAGCCCGCCCCCGACGACATCGATGAACCCATTCGCGTGTAGCGAGCCCCCAGTACGCAGAACAAAAAAGAGAGAGAAGAGACATGACCGAACACACCCCCAAGAACGATCAAACTGAAAAAGAGTGGGCCGATCTCCAGCGCGATCTCGATACGCTTGGCGATCAGCTCAAGTCATTACGCGATCACAGCGCCGCCCTCGGCGAGACCGTGGTGGCCAGCCTCGAGGCCCGTTACCAGGACGTACGGAACCGCGCCTTGGGCTTCCGCCACGCCACGGAGACGCAAGTCGAGGAGATGCGCAAGGCGGCCATGGAGCAGGCCGCGCAGGCCCAAAGCTCGCTGACCGACGCCGGCGTGAAGTCGGCCGAGATGGCCAAGGACACCGCCCGCCAGATGTGGGAGCGGTCCGAGCCCCTGCGCCAGGGCGCACAGGAGGTCGGCCAGGGACTGGTCCGGGCCTGGTC
>CAYUTT010000087.1:6199-7365 GCA_964447575.1 uncultured Methyloceanibacter sp. | reverse complement strand
GCGCCAGACGGCGACGACAGCACCAGCATGAGCCCTCGGCGGGGGATCGACTCCATGGGAGGCCTCACTCGATGTTCTGCACCTGCTCGCGAAGCTGGTCGATGACGGATTTGAGCTCGAGGCCGGTCCGGCTGATCTCGATATCGGAGGCCTTGGAGCAGATCGTGTTGGCCTCGCGATTGAACTCCTGGGCCAGGAACTCGAACTTTCGCCCCGCGGGCTCGCCGCTCGCGATCAGCTCGCTCGCCGCGGCGACATGCGCCCGCAAACGGTCGAGTTCCTCCTGGATGTCGGCCTTGGCGGCAAGGAGCAGCGCCTCTTGATGCAGCCGCTCCGGTTCCAGCGTCGCCCCTGCCTCGCTCAGACGCGCAATCTGCTCGCGCAGCCGCGCGGAAATCGCCTCCGGCTGTCGCGCCACGGCTACCGCCGCGCGGCCAACCAGCGCCTCGATCGTCTCAAGCTGCTTCTCGATCACCCGCTGCAGGCGCTCCCCTTCCGCCGACCGGGCGGCGATCAACCGATCGAGCACAGCCGCCAGCCCCGCCAGCAACGCGTGCGCGAGCGCCGCCTGCTCTTCTTCGCTCTCCTCGGGCTCCGCCGTCTCGACGACGCCCCGCATCCCAAGAAGTGTATCGAGACGCGCGGGCTTGAGGCTCGTGAGCGCCTTGGCCCTCTTCGCAACGGCCAAGGCTTGTGTCAATGCCGCCTCGTTGAGGCGAATTTCCATCAGCCCGGCCTCGCGCTTCATGGCGAGGCTCACGGTCAGATTGCCACGCGCCAGCCGCTCCTGGCAGAGGCTTCGGGCGCCGGCTTCCAGCCGCTCGAGCCCGGGCGGAAGCCGCAAGCGAAGGTCGAGCGACCGGCCGTTGACGCTTCGCGCCTCCCAGAACCAGCTCACGTCCCCATGCACGCCATCGGAGCGGGCAAAGCCGGTCATGCTTTTCAGGGTCATTGGCAAAGAGCCTTGCTGGGATCGATGAAACCGCTTCGTCCGGACTTATAGCCGAGTCGGGAGGAAAATCAGGCCCTAAGCGGGACAAAGCCAAGATTGAGGTGAACAGGCCCGGGCTGCGCCTAGCGCTCAGGATTCCGCCTTGGGAGCGGTACCGGTCCGTCGGCGACAACAAGCCCCACCTCCCCCTCGGGCAGCAGCCCGCCGAACTCCT
>CAYUTT010000087.1:0-6189 GCA_964447575.1 uncultured Methyloceanibacter sp. | reverse complement strand
CCGCGGCTGCTGCCTCCTCCGCCTGCCGCGCGCGGATCTCGCGCTCGATCTTCCGCCATTTCGCGACATTCTTATTGTGCTCGGCGAGCGTCGCGGAGAAGGCATGGCCGCCAGTGCCATCCGCGACGAAATAGACATCATTCGTCTTGGCCGGCTTCAACACCGCCTCGATAGCCGCCCGCCCCGGGTTGCCGATCGGGGTGGGAGGCAGGCCGTTGATCTTATAAGTGTTGTAGGGGTTCTCGTGCTCAAGCTCTTCCCGCGTGATCGGGTGGTCGCGCATGCCTGCCCCCCCGAACAGCCCGTAGATGATTGTGGGATCGGATTGGAGCCGCATTCGCTTCCTGAGGCGGTTGTGGAACACGCTCGCGATGCGCGGCCGCTCCTCCGCAACGCCGGTCTCCTTCTCCACGATGGATGCGAGGATCAGCGCCTCTTGCGGCGTCGTGACCATGATCTCCGGGTGACGCTCTTCCCAAACCCTCGCGAGGAACTTCTTCTGGGCGGCTTGCATCCTCTCGATGATGCCCTGCCGCGTGTCCCTGGTCCCGAAACTGTAGGTGTCGGGGAGCAGCGAGCCCTCCGGAGGAACCTCCGGCACGTCCCCGTTGAGTTCGGGATGGGCGGCAAGCCGCGCCACGATCTGCTGACTGGTCCAGCCCTCGGGAAACGTGACCCGGTACTCGATCGACTTCCCTTCGACCAAGGTGTCCAGGACCTGGCGCATGGTCGCCTGCTTGTCGAACTGGTACTCGCCCGCCTTCAGCGTTCCCTGCCCCTTCAGATACATGAAGTACAGCACGCTGGTCATGAAGATGCGGCGATCGGCGATGATGCCTTCGTTCTGCAGCCGGTCGGCAATCGCCGTGATGCCCTCGCCTTTCGGCACGACGAGCACGGTGGAGACCGGAAGCGGACCTGGCCGGTCGAACTCCACGCGCACGAAATAGAAGACGATGGCGGTGGCGCAAAGCACGATGAAAATGAAATTGAAGAAGCCGTCGAACCCCCGCAAGAAAGGGTGGGAATCGTCCTCGTACTCCTCCTGCACGGGAGGCTCAGGCGGACGTTGCGGTTCTAAGGCCTCGGCGGGGCTGCGCGGCAAAACATGCCCGGCCGGCCGCCCGGCCATATGCGCCACCGGGCGCCCCTGCACCTGGCTTGGCATCCTACCGCCTGGCGTTTGACCCGGGGGTGGAGGTGGTGGAGGAGTTTTCCGCGTTGAAGTCATGCCCGGTCAGCGCGCGCCCCCGCCGTGAGTTAGTCCACTTTGCGTCGAAATATGGCGAAAGGGAGGATCGCCTGACAAGCGAAACGGTACACGATCAAGCGGCGTATCGGCGCATGACCAACGAGGCATTGGTCCCGCCGAACCCGAACGAGTTGGACAGCACCGTATCGATGGTGCGGCGCCTGGCCTGATGCGGTACGAGATCGATGGCCGTCGCCACCGACGGATTGTCGAGATTGAGCGTCGGCGGCGCCAGATTGTCCCTGACCGCGAGCACCGAGAAGATGGCCTCGACCGCACCGGCGGCCCCAAGCAGATGCCCGGTAGCGGACTTGGTGGACGACATCGAGACCTTGCCCGCGGCATTGCCGAACAGGCGCTCCACGGCCGCCAGCTCGATCTCGTCCCCCATGGGCGTCGAGGTCCCATGCGCGTTGATATAGTCGATATCGGCCGGATCGATGCCGGCCCGCTTCACCGCCGCCGACATGCAGCGGAAGGCGCCGTCGCCGTCTTCGGCGGGCGCCGTGATATGGAAGGCGTCGCCCGACAGCCCATAGCCGATAATCTCGGCATAGATCGTCGCGCCTCTGGCCTTGGCGTGCTCAAGCTCCTCAACCACCACCATTCCAGCGCCCTCGCCCATGACGAAACCGTCGCGGTCGCGGTCGTAAGGCCGTGACGCCTTTTGCGGCTGGTCGTTGAAATTGGTGGAGAGCGCACGGCACGCGGCAAAGCCCGCGATCGCCAAGCGGCACACCGGCGATTCCGAGCCGCCGGCGAGCATCACGTCCGCGTCGCCGAAGGCGACGAGCCGCGAGGCATCGCCGATGGCATGCGCGCCCGTGGAGCACGCCGTGACCACGGCATGGTTCGGTCCTTTCAGCCCATGCTCGATGGAGACATAGCCGGACGCGAGATTGATCAGCCTACCCGGAATGAAGAACGGGCTCACCCGGCGCGGTCCCTTTTCGGCGAACAAGAGCGACGTCTTCTCGATGCCCTGAAGACCGCCAATGCCGGAACCGATCAACACCCCCGTGCGGATCTGATCCTCGTAGGCGGTGGGCTTCCAGCCCGCATCCCCCAGCGCCTGCGTGGCGGCGCCCATCGCATAGATGATGAAATCGTCGACCTTCCGCTGCTCCTTGGGCTCCATCCAATCGTTGGGATTGAAGGTGCCGTCGCTGCCATCGCCCCGCGGCACCTGGCAGGCGATCTGGCAGCTGAGGTCGGAGACATCGAAGTCCTCGACACGGCGAGCCGCGTTCTGACCCTCGGTCAGGCGCTTCCACGCGGTCTCGTAGCCGCTACCGAGCGGCGACACCAAACCCAATCCTGTGATGACGACACGTCGCATCGCGCCTTCGCGTGACCCTCAAAGAGAGATGGTTCGTGGAGCCGAAAACGGCTCCGTTTTGTCACGACGTGCGGATCGCCGCTTTGCGTCCGCGCCAAGCCGGGTCAAGCCGCCGTGTTCTTTTCCAGGAACTTGATGGCATCGCCGACGGTGAGAATGGTCTCTGCGGCATCATCCGGGATCTCGCACCCGAACTCCTCCTCGAACGCCATCACCAATTCGACAGTGTCGAGACTGTCGGCTCCAAGATCGTCGATGAAGCTTGCATTCTCGGTGACCTTGTCGGCCTCTACGCCGAGATGCTCCACCACGATCTTCTTTACGCGCTCAGAGATATCGCTCATGTCCTCCTCACCGTCCCTTTAACTGTCAGTCCTTCAGGCCTCGCGTACCCCCGAGCTTGTGGCTCATGGCTCAACACACCCCCGAGCGGTAAGTTAGAGGGTTGATCGCGGCGTGATTGTCCTTTGTCAAGCCCCCACAAAGCGGCCGTTTGGGTAGCATACTATATGTGACTTTGTCAGCAGCCCTCACTAGGGAAAACGGCTTGCCAAAACTTCTCAGGCCGTCGTTTCAACCCCTTGTTCAGCAAGCACTTACACCATAATCATGCCGCCGTTCACGTGCACTGTCTCGCCCGTGACATAGGACGCTTCGTCGCTTGCCAGGAAAACCACCGCCGCGGCGATATCTTCGGGCTTGCCGAAGGTCTGCGCCGGGATGGCGGCGGCAATAGCCTCGACTTGCTTTGGCGTCAAGGCATCGGTCATGGGCGTCGTGATGAAGCCGGGCGAGATACAGTTCGCCGTGATACCCCGCGACGACACTTCCCGAGCAAGCGACTTGGTCATGCCGACCAGCCCGGCCTTCGAAGCGGCGTAGTTGCCCTGCCCCGGATTGCCGAACACACCCGAGATCGAAGCGATGTTGACGATGCGGCCGTAGCGGCGGCGCATCATGCCGCGCAGGATCCCGCGGGTGAGAACGAAGACCGACGTCAGATTGACGGCGAGCACATCGTCCCATTCCTCGTCCTTCATGCGCATAAACAGGTTGTCGTGGGTGATGCCCGCATTGTTGACCAGGATGTCCACCTGCCCGAGCGTCGTCTCGGCTGTAGCGGCAAGTTCGGCGACAGCCGGACGGTCGCGGAGATCGCATGGCAGCACATAGACGCGCTCGCCGAGCTCGGAAGAAAGTTTCTCGAGCTTCTCCGCGTTGGTGCCGGAAATTGCGACCGACGCGCCTTGCGAATGGAGCGCCTTTGCGATCGCACCACCGATGCCGCCCGTGGCACCCGTGACCAGCGCACCTTTCCCCTTCAAGTCGAACATAGCGAAGCTCTCCTTATCCTGGGCCTCTAGCCTTGAAGCGCCGCCGCTGCGGTCTCGAGCTCGTCAGGCGTTCCGACGCTCCTCGCCTCGACGCCCTCGAAGCGCCGTGCGATGCCGGTCAGCACGCGGCCGGCGCCCACTTCGTATACAGCGTCCACGCCGTGGCTGCCGAAATAAAGCATGGTCTCGCGCCACCGCACCATCCCGGTAACCTGTTCCACGAGGCGGGCCCTGATCGCCTCGGGCTCGGAGATCGGCTCGGCCAGCACATTGGCTACGAGCGGCACGGCTGGCGCCTTGATCTCCACGCCTGCGAGCGCCTCGCGCATGACGTCGGCGGCCGGCTGCATCAGGGCGCAATGGAACGGCGCACTCACCGGCAAGAGCACCGCGCGGCGCGCGCCGTGGTTCGGCGCAAGGGCGATGGCGCGTTCGATCGCGCTCCGCTTGCCGGAAATTACGACCTGGCCCGGCGCATTGTCGTTCGCGGCTTCGCAGACCTCGCCTTCGCTCGCGGCCTGGGCAAGGGCTTGGGCCTGAGCAAGATCGGCGCCGAGCAAAGCCGCCATGGCCCCCTCGCCCACGGGCACCGCCTCTTGCATGGCCCGCCCACGCGTCTTGAGGAGCCGTGCGGTGTCGGCAAGGCTGAGCGCCCCGGCCGCGGCGAGCGCCGAGTATTCCCCGAGTGAATGGCCAGCGACAAAGGCGACGCGGCCCGAAAGCAGCAAGCCCTTGGTCTCGCCAAGCACCCGCATGGCCGCCAGGGAGACCGCCATCAGGGCCGGCTGGGCATTTTCAGTGAGCGTCAGATCGGCCTCGGGCCCTTCCCACATGAGCTGTGAGAGGTTCTGGCCAAGCGCCTCGTCGACCTCGGAAAATACGGCTTGCGCCGCCGGATAAGCCTTGGCGAGCTCGGCCCCCATGCCGACGGCTTGGCTTCCTTGGCCCGGGAAGATAAAGGCAATGCTCATATGCGGGAGAAACTTGGCGTTGACGGAAGGGGCAAAGACACTGTTTCAAGTTCGCCTGTCAAGCCGCGCCGCCAGCCATACGGAAGCGACAGACGCCACATGCCGCGCAAACCAAAGTCGAAGCCTTTTGCTGCAACCTCGCGGGCTGGACGCACGTTTACCCATAGACCTCAGAAGAACCCACCGGAGTACTCCATGAAAACGTCCATGGCCTTTGGCGCCGCGATCGCCTGGATCGGCCTTCTCACGAGCGTTCCCGGTCTCGCTGCGGAGACGCAGTCATGGCCTTGGAAAGACAAGGCCCCGGTCGACCCGGCACTTGCCCTCCTGTCGAAAGTCGACGCCCTCACCGTCGAGGCTGCCGAGGGCAGCTTGCGCGTTACCGTTGAAGCGCAGGCACCAACCCCTGGCTTTACCGAGGTGGGGCTCACCCCGCGGATCGGCGATCCCACAGACTTGGTCTTCGCCTTCGACGTCCGCGGCCGGAGGCCGCAGGACATGACGGCCCAGGTGCTGACGCCGGTGACCATCGACGTCACCTATCCGGACGCCCCCCTCGCCTCGGTGGGCGTGGTCGAAGTCTATGCGCAGGAGAATTGCAAGGCGCTCTCCCTGAGGGACAAGGCCGAGGTGGAATGCACCATGAACCCCGGCTCTCAGCAGGCCCCCTGAGCCACCATGTCCTTGCAAAGACCCTGCAAATGCGTATAAAGCCGCCACCAGCAACCGCTCCGGTCGGAGGCTGAACGGAGGACCGCTCTCATGGAGCGGCAGGCGAGTCGCCGGCCTCCCGTGTCTCCGCTCTCAAGGGCTTTCGCTCTCAAGAGCATATCTTGGGCCTTTCCTTCTAAAGCGCCCATGTGAGGCTTCGCGCCGGAGCAAAGAAGAAGGAAAGGCACTTCATGCCTCTCTACGAGCATGTGTTCTTGGCGCGCCAGGACATTTCGGCGCAGCAAGTCGAAGGTCTGCTGCAGACCTACCGCACTCTGATCGAGGAGAGCGGCGGGACGGTGGGCAAGACCGAATACTGGGGACTCAGGTCCCTCGCCTACAAGATCAAGAAGAACCGGAAAGCGCACTACACGCTCATCAACATCGACGCGCCGCACACGGCGGTTGCGGAGATGGAGCGGCAGATGGGTCTCTCCACCGATGTCATTCGCTTTCTGACCGTCAAGGTTGACGAGCACGAGACCGGTCCATCGGCGATGATGCGCCGCTCCGAGCGCGACGAGCGCGACGGTCGCGGCGACCGCGGCGATCGCGGCGATCGCGGCGACAGAGACGGTCGCC
>CAYUTT010000086.1:0-7395 GCA_964447575.1 uncultured Methyloceanibacter sp. | reverse complement strand
CATTCTCCGCCTTGCTTTAGGACCGCGATGTGGTTGAGCAGCCATTGGGGACCCGCTGCATTCCACCAAAGCTCGAAATTCTTCTGGGCGATATAGTCGTCATCGCGACAATCGCCGGTGGCAATCCAGGTGACAGCTTCCGTTAAGGTCACGTACGAGGTGTTTGGAAGCTGCTGCGGTTTTTCTCCGACGTGGCTCTTTCTATGGACGTGGGCCATTCCGGCATGAATGTCCGAAGGGGGTACCGCGCGGCCGATGAGTTGCGGCTGGCTCATCTCCCCAAGAGGTCATAGCCGCGCGAATCGGGATCGCTGCCATTGTCACCTTCAAGGCCGAGAATTCAACTGGAGACCTCGAACTACCGCGAGTTTGGCGTGATGGCTGGAGAGGGGTGACCTCGCGCGGGGTGACGGGAGCGCCGATCCTGCCGGTTTCGGTATTTTTGTGCGCATGATCGGGCTGGGTTCGGGAGTTGGCAGCCTCTTCGGCGTCAGGCGGGCGCAGTTCGCCCCTCGTGCCACACGTACCGTGTCAGGTTGTAGACCAGATTGGCTATGCCGATCTTTGCCGTCGCACGGATCATGCCGATGGTCCGCACGAAGAGGCCCATCGGTCCCTTCTGGCGCGCAAAGACATGCTCGACTGCCGCTCGCACTTTGGAGCGCCGGCCGTTGGCACGCGACATGGGCTCGCTCATCGGCCGCCCCTTCGGCTTTTTGTGGTGGATGTCTGAGACGTAGCCGTGCCTTTGACAGCCAAGCCTCGTTCTTCTTCGATCGGTAGGCGGTGTCAGCCCACACCGTCGAGCCGGTATTGCCCCGGTCGAGAACGCGCCGCAATTGGGCCCCGTCCCAGGCGGCCGCAGAGGTGACGCTCCAGCCGCGGATGAAGCCATGACGCCGGTCGATGGCCGCATGGTTCTTGTAGCCGAAGGCCGGAACCGCAATGTCGACCTGCTTGGGCTTACCTTCACAAACCGGTTTGGCCTTGGAGAACTTCACTGTCCAGCGCGCGTCACGGTCCTTCTGGCGCAGCTTGGCTGGCTGCTCCGTCCAGTCCTCGGGGATCTTGCCCGCCTTGATGTCGGCCTTCTCGCCCTCAGTGTTGCGTTGCTTGGGCGCCGCGACGATCGTCGCATCGACGATCTGTCCACCCATCGCCAGATAGCCGGACTTGGCCAGGTGCTTGTCGAACCGGGCGAACAGGTTCTCCACCGCCCGCGCCTGCGCCAGATGCTCCCGGAAAAGCCAGATCGTCTTGGCGTCGGGAACCCGGTCGCTCAGCCCCAGACCGAGAAAGCGCATGAAGGACAAACGGTCCTGGATCAAGAACTCGGCCTGATCGTCCGACAGATTGTAGAGCGCCTGCAGCACCAGGACCTTGAACATCAGCACCGGATCGTATGGCGGCCTGCCGCCCTTCGCTCCATCCGAGCGCTTCAGCGCCTTCGCCAGCGGCTTGCGGAAAACCTCCCACGGAACGATGCCATTCAGCCTCTCCAACGGATCGCCGACCTCGCTCAACCGCGCATACCGCTCTTCAATGTCCCAGAACCCCGGCTGCTGCCCGCACATCATCCACCTCCGCCGTGACCGTCAGCTCAGTGAATCAAAACTCAGCCGATTCGGGGAAGGTTTTTCGAGGGGCCCAACTCGTTAGAGTGCTGCAGCCGGGCCTGGAGATAAGCCGATCAGATTGGTGAGCGACGCTGGGCAGGAAAGCGCGAGCGCAGCCTTTCGTTGTGACCTATTTGTGACCTTTTTCCGACTTATGTCTTCCAAGAGTAAGCCAAATTCCGACTTAAGTCATTGAAAAATATTGGCGCGCCCGAAAGGATTCGAACCTCTGACCCCCAGATTCGTAGTCTGGTGCTCTATCCAACTGAGCTACGGGCGCTTTAGCCGGATTTCCGCCGCTGGACGAGGGCGGAAGTGGCAAAACGAGGGACGCCGGAAAGGCGGCGGCTCGGTTCAGCCTACGTAATGCCTTGGACGAGCGAAGGCAAGGCTTGGAAACCTTGCCCAAATCTTTGCCATTTTCGGCTATGTTCGGCCGACAACGACTAGGGAGAAGCAAAATGCACCGTTTCCTGAGAACCGCCGCAACCCTATTGGGCGCTGCCGTCTTCGCAATCGCGATTGTCGCATGCGAGGGCCCTACGGCCGACAGCGACCTCGCCGGCTCCTATAAGACCGAGGACACCCAAGGCAAACCGCTCGCGATCACCCTCATGGCGGACGGCAAGGCCTCGGGCAAGCGCGAGGACGAGGACCTGACCGGCACGTGGAAAGAAGAGGGCGGCGCGGCCGTTATCACTTGGGGGGACGGCTGGACCACCAAGATCGCGAAGAAGGGCGACAGCTACGAGAAGTCGGCCTGGGAAGGCGCCATGGAAGGCGAACCGACCCACACGGCAGCCGCCGAGAAGGTCGACTAGAACTGTTCTAGAGACTAGGCGCGGCGCCGTCTTGCCCGTTCCAGATCGACGACCACGTCGGGAACGGTGACGCGGAAGGTGGCGCCGCCTTGGTTGCTGACCAGCGCGATCTTGCCGCCATGAGCCTGAACGAGCTCTGCGGCGATGGCGAGTCCAAGACCGGAGCCGCCCTTGCGGGCCACACTCTGGAACGCCTGAAACAGCCGTTCCTGAGCCTTCTCCGGAACGCCGGGGCCGGTATCCGCCACGTCGATGATCACGACGGCGCCCTCCCGGCGGGCAATGATCACGATCTCGCCTGCTCTGCCGGGTTCGCTTTCCAGCGCCTGCACCGCGTTGCGGCAGAGATTGCTCAGCACCCGGTAGAGCTGATCCCGGTCGGCATCGACCTCCAGCCGGTCTTCGATATCGAGCCGCCAATCGATGGCTCCATCCCGTGGCAAGCCGAGGCTGTCGCCGATCTCGCCAGCGAGCTGGGCAAGATCGAAGCGCTGGCGGCGTGGTGGCGATTCCTGCGCTTGACCGAAATCGAGCGTGTGCACGCAAAGCCGGATGGCACGGTCGAGCGAAGCGATCAGCTTCGGCACCAGCCGCTGCACCGTGGGGTCCTTGACCTCGGCCAAGCGGTCTGACAGCAGCTGCGCGCTCGACAACATGTTGCGCAAGTCATGGCTGATCTTGCTCACGGCGAGGCCCAGGGCCGCGAGCCGCGTCTTCTGCGACAGCGTTTCCGACAGCTCGTGCTGCATTGCGGAGAGCTCACGCTCGGCGGTGCCAATCTCGTCGCGGCGTGACGACGGCGAGATGATTCGCGTCTGGTCCTCCGGCCGCTCAGCGAAACGCACCATGTTCCGGGTGAGCTTGGTCATGGGCTTCACCAGGAGAGCATCAAGTGCAAGATAAACGAGGGCGGCAGTGATGATCGAGATGAGGATCGACAGGCCAAGAATGTCGAGGCCGTAGCGCACCATGGCCGCTTTCAACGGCCCCTCCTCCATGACTATGTCGATGGTCTCTCCGCGATTGAACCCAGGCTCGCCGACGACGCGGATGATGCGATCGTCGGAAGCGACATAGACCATGAGCGCGTCGGCGATGAGCGCAGGCCAGGACGCGTTGCGGAGATCGTAGCTGCCATCGATCTCGGCCGGCATGTCCATCTCGATGACGAGCACGCGGGCGTCGGGCCGCTTCACGGCGATCGCCTTCACCCTGGCGCTTTCCAGGAGCTCCTCGCGGAGCATGGCCGGGAGCTGGCCTCCGGGCGCGGCCTCGGCCGCGAGCGAGGCGATCTGCGCCGCCGCCAGCCGCTCCATCAGCCATTGGCGGCGGAAATTCGAGACGGAAGGCACGAACACCAGCACCTCCGCCACCATGACGAAGAGAATGGTGAGGAGCAGGAGCTTGGTCGAGAGCCCCGCGACGTAGCGGGAGACTCGCTTGGGCGCCGGCATTTTGTGCAACTCTCGATCGCTCAACGGAACGCTCGCGAATTATTGGAGCTAAAGAGCCGGCCACTCCGACCGGCTAGAGCCATTATAGCCGAAAAATCCGTTCGCTATTTCCGCGAAAACCGCCGCTCAGCCCAGACGGCGCAGGAGGCCTATGATGGTGCGCAGCCACGGCTTGGAGAGCGTGGGCTGGTAGTAGGCGTAAGCGACCCGTTTGGAGAGCTCCGAAAGCGTCGGATAAGGGAGAACGAGCGAGATCAGGTCGCCGATCCGCATCTCCTTGGCCATGGCCACAATCCAAAGCTGAAGCAGCTCGCCCGCTTCCGCGCCCACGATGGTGACGCCGAGGATCGTGCCGTCCTTCTTGGTGATGACCTTGATGAAGCCTTCGGTCTGGCGCTCGCACTGGGCGCGGTCGTTCTCGGCGTAGGCCCAACGGTAGATGCGGACCCGCCGATGCTTCTTGTGTGCCTCCTGCTCGGTGAGGCCGAGTTGGGCAAGCTCGGGATCCGTGTAGATCACCCGGGGAATGTTTACGGCGCTGGCGTCGGGCTTGAGACGGAACAGCGCGTTCCTGACCACAATGCCGGCATGGTAGTTGGCAAGGTGCGTGAACTGCTGTCCGCCGATCGCGTCCCCGATGGCATAGACACGGCGGTTCGAGGTCTTGAGCTGCTCGTTGACCTTGATGCCGTCCTCGGTGTGGGAAATTCCGGCGCGGTCGAGGCTGAGCTGCTTCAGGTTCGGCTTGCGTCCGGTGGCGACGAGGATATGCGAGCCCTTGATGATCACGCTCTCGCCGTCCTTGTGAAAATGGGCGGCGACCCCTTGCACCGACGGCTCGACGCGCTCCACGCGCGTATTGGGATACATAATAATCTCGGTATCCTCGAAGCGCTTGAGCAGCACCCTGGCGGCCTCGGGGTCCTCGTGCGCGAGGAAATCGGCCGTGTCGAAGATGGTGACGTGGGAGCCGAGCATCCGGTGCGCCTGGCCAAGCTCTAGCCCAACCGGGCCGCCCCCCAGCACGATCAAATGCTGGATACGCTCGGTGACGTCGAAGATGGTCTCGTTGGTGAGATAGGGTACCTCGTCGAGTCCAGGGATGAGCGGGATCGTCGGCGAGGAGCCGGTGGCGATGACGAAGCGGCGCGCGCGGACGAGCACCCGTCCAGCCTCCACGGTAAACTTGTCGAGGAAGTTTGCCTGCGCTTGGATGACGCGGACACCGAGACCGGTAAAGCGCTCGACGGAGTCGTTTGGCGCAATGTTGGCGATGACGCGATGCACGTGATCGTGCACGGCGCGGTGATCGATCTGCGCTTCGAGCACCTCTATGCCGAAATTCGAGGCCGTGCGGACCGCGTCGGCGCGCTTGCCCGCGGCCAGGAGGGCCTTGGAGGGGACGCAGCCGAAGTTGAGGCAATCGCCGCCCATGAGGCCCTTCTCGATGAGCACGACGGGTACGCCGAACTGCGCAGCCGCCGCGGCCACCGACAAGCCGCCAGAGCCCCCGCCGATGACGCAGAGGTCGGGCTTCAGCACCTCTTCCATGATTGCCTGGCCCCCCTTAGGCCAATCAGACCGCCCGCCGTCTGAACCACTTTACCGCCACCGGAATAAGCGCGACGAGCCCGAGTGCCAGCAATCCGGCAATCAACTCCGGGGTCAGCAAGGCACCCGTATCGAGCCCAAACGCGCACGACTTTTGACCTTCCTCTGCCGCCTTGGCAAGGCAGGATTGGTAAGCGGCTTGCTGCGCCTCGACAACGCTGTCGAGACCATTGCCCGCCAGCGCGAAGGCAAATGTTCCGGGGATGATGCCCAACACGGTCGTCACCACATAGGTCGCGAACGGAACGCCGAGCAGTCCCGGCGCGATATTGACGAGCCAGAACGGGAAGAGCGGGACGAGCCGCAGGAAGAGGAGATAGCTGAACGCGTCCTCGCGAAAGCCCTCGGCGAACCGCTTCAGCCTTGGCCCGGCCCGATCGACCAGGAATTGCCGCAACGTGCTCTTGGCGACCAGAAACACGACCGTGGCGCCGATTGTGGCAGCGACCACCGAGGCGAGGCCACCCAAGAGCCAGCCAAACAGAAAGCCCCCGGCGATGGTCAGCACCGCGCCTCCGGGAAGCGACAACGCGATGGTGACGGCATAGATGGCTACGAAGGCCGCCAGTGCCAGGAGCAGGTGGCCGTCGATATAGGAGCGCAAAACGTAGCGGTGGGTCGCCAGATGCTCCAGCGTGAGGTAGCGGTGCCAGCCCATGGCGACGACGAAACCGGCCGCGCCGAGAAGCACGAGAATGGGCCAAACGCGCCTGAGCCAACCCGTCGCGCCGCGCGCTATGTCCGACACTGTGTCCATGCTCAGGGGTGCTCCTCGGCTGGCGATAGCCAAGAGATAGGCGGACCCTATCAGCTCTGGAAATGGGACTTCGCGCCCTTGTGATGCCGCGTCACTCGGTGTGATGCAAAACGGCCCTATTGGCGCAAGCTGACGGTCTGACATGCTTCGCGGACTGGCTTGGGACGAGGCGCGAACGCGCCAGCGCCGGGCGGGTGCCTACACTGATTAACCGAATTTTGTGCACCGCCACAACCGTCAGTCTCCAACAACGAGCGGTTTCGCGGCCAAGCGACGCATCCCGGCGCCCGATCCGCGTCATCAAACGGCAGAATCCGGCTGGATTGATTGACTTGCGGCCCTCGCCCACCTATAAGCCGCGCGAAGCTTTGTGGCCTCCAGGCCCGCTCGACTTGGTTGAGGGGCGCGGCCGGACGGCAGGAGAAAGTCCTTGAAACGCACCTATCAACCATCGCGGCTCGTCCGCAAGCGGCGCCATGGCTTTCGCGCCCGGATGGCGACCAAGGCCGGCCGCAAGGTGCTCGCGCGGCGGAGAGCCAAGGGGCGCAAGCGCCTTTCGGCGTAGTTGGCGGCTATCCGCCTCACCCGGTGACGGCCATCGGACGTCTCAAGACCCGGCCTGAGTTCCTATACGTGAAGGGCGGAACGCGCTTCGCCACGCCTTCGCTCGTCCTGCAGGCGCGCCGCCGCCTGCCGAACTCGCCTGCGGCCCCCAACCTCGCCCGTTTCGGCTTTACCGCGACCAAAAGCCTCGGCGGAGCGGTGGTTCGCAACCGGGCGCGGCGGCGGCTCAAGGAAGCCGTCCGGCTCACCGGCGCAGCCCACGCGGCGGAAGGCTATGATTATGTGTTGATCGCACGGGGAGGCGCGCTACAACGGCCCTTCACCGAGCTGATCAAGGATCTTGAACGCGCGCTCGCCAAGGTGCACGGACCCTCTTCGGCAACGACGCGCCGCAAGCCTCGAACCGATTAGCTTCTTCCCTTCGCGCTTCGCGGACGAAAGCGGCCTCAAAGCCTGAGAGCAACATGGACGAGAACAACCGAAATTTTATCCTCGCCATCGTGCTGTCGATGGTCGTGCTGTTCGTCTGGCAGTTCTATTTCCTGCCGGAGACGCCGCTCGAGAAGCTGGCG
>CAYUTT010000085.1:0-7439 GCA_964447575.1 uncultured Methyloceanibacter sp. | reverse complement strand
GGGCTGGCACCTTATGCCAGCTACTCGGAATCTTTTGCCCCGACGCTGGCAACGGACATCTTTGGGAATCCATTCGATCCGGAAACAGGGCAGTCGTATGAGGCTGGATTCAAATATCAGCCTCCGGCGATGAAGAACGCGCTCATCACGTTCTCGGCGTTCGACATAACCAAGGCGAACGTCCTCACCATCGACCCTAGCAATCCACTGAACCAGGTTCAGACCGGAGAGGTCAACTCGCGCGGTCTCGAGGTCGAGGCTGTCGCGAGCCTGTGACTGGGGACTGGATCTAAGGGCCGCCTACACCTATCTCGATGTCGAGATCACTTCGAGCAACGACGGAACGCAAGGCAACACGCCTTACGGCGTTCCCGCTCATACGGCCTCATTGTGGGCGGACTACACCATGCAGCGCGGGCAACTCGCCGGCTTCGGACTTGGCGGCGGCGTGCGCTATATCGGCGAGACCTGGGGCGACGACACCAACACCTTCAAGGTGCCCTCGATCACGCTGTTCGACGCGGCACTCCACTATGACTGGAATAGGTTCAGGCTTGCTCTGAATGCACAGAACGTCTTCGACAAGGAGTACATCGCCTCGTGTTTCGCCTATGAGTTCGGGTGCTTCTATGGCGAGCGGCGTCAAGTGCTGGGCACCCTTCGCTACCGCTGGTGAAGACCTCACTCAGGGGGCGCTGGTCGAGGTCGCGCTCAGTTGGGCGGCGCCTGCACCTCTTCTCCCTCCGCGTCCACAGGCAGCGCGGGCACTGAAGGCTGAACCGGCGGCGCGAGTGGATGCGGCTTGGAGATGATATAGGCCGCCACGTCCCAGGCCTCCTGCACGGTCAGCACCGGGTCGCGATAATCGATGCCCATGGGCATGTTGGAGCGGATGTAGGAGGCCGCATAGGCGGTCTTGGCCATGCCCGCGGCAGCATTGAACGTCGCATCGCCCCACAGCGGCGGAATGCTGTAGCCGATGCCGGGGCTGAGCTTGGGCTCACCCTGCCCGTCCTCCTTGTGACAGTTGGCGCAATGCTGGGCATAGACCTCGGCACCCCGCCGGGAATCCGGCGGCAGAGCCGGGAGGCCGATCGGCATCAGGCCCATGCCGGGCACGCGCACCCCTTCCGGCGTACCCTTGCCGACGAACTTCATATAGGCGATCAGGGCTTCCATCTCGCGGCTGTCGTCGGGGAGTTCCCGCCCGTTCATGCTCCGCGTCATGCATCCGTTGATGCGCTCGGTAAGGGTCAGAACCTGGTCGTCGACCATCATCGGGAAGGTGGCGAGCGTCGAGACGAAGGGCGCGGCGAAAGGCTGGAGACCCGCATTCAGATGGCAGTTCTGGCAGGCGAGATCATTGCCTGCATAGCGCATGGCCGGATTCTCGGCGCTCTTGCCGATATAGCGGGGCGTGTCGACGATCAGGTCCTTGCCGTAGCGGATAAGGTCGTTCTCGGGGCCCGGGCCGAGCGTCGAAATGTCCGCCGCATACCAGTCCGTCTGCCTGTCCCAAAGGAGATAGCCCGCGCCGAACCCGGCCACGGCCGCGAGCACGATAAGAAGCTCGATAAAGACGGTTCGCAACGGTTACCCTCCACCCCAAGCAAGTCCCGCTCTTTACATTATGCTAGCTCGCGTGTGCCAGGCAGCATGAATCCCCATATGAGCCCAGAGTCCTCATGGTCCTGAAAGCATGACAAAAGCCGTCCAAGCTCCCCTTGAGGTCGACCCCGTCTGCGGCATGAAGGTCGATCCACAGGCCAGCAAGCCCACGCACGCCTATCGGGGCCACACCTATCATTTCTGCTCGGCCGGCTGTCAGATGAAGTTCGCTGGGGATCCCGAACGCTATCTCAACAAGCGGCATGAGCCGAAGCCCGTTCCGCCTGGGACGCTCTACACCTGCCCCATGCATCCCGAGATCGTGCAGGAGGGCCCGGGCCCCTGCCCCATTTGCGGCATGGCGCTCGAGCCCATGGGCATACTGCCCGAAGACGTGCCGAACGAGGAGTTGATCGATTTTACCCGCCGGCTGTGGCTCGCCGTGCCCCTGTCGCTCGCCCTGGTTATCCTCGACATGGGCGCACATGTTTTCGGCCTCGACGTTCTACCCTTCTTGTCGCCCAAGGCGGAGCAATGGCTCGCGCTCCTGATCGCGACCCCGGCGATACTGTGGTGCGGCTGGCCGTTCTTTGAGCGCGGGTTCGAGTCGCTCCGCTCGGGGTGGCTGAACATGTTCACCCTGATCGCGCTCGGTACCGGTGCCGCCTATCTCTACAGCGTTATCGCCACCGTCGCGCCGGGCCTCTTTCCGCAGTCCATGCGGGATCACCATGGTCTCATCCCCGTCTATTTCGAGGCTGGCGCCGTCATCGTGGCGCTTGTCCTGCTCGGCCAAGTCCTTGAGTTACGTGCACGCGAGAAGACTGGGGGCGCCGTCCGCGCGCTTCTCGATCTTGCACCGAAGACGGCGCTTCGCGTGCTGAAGGGCGGCCAGACCGAGACTGTGCCCCTCGGCGAGGTCGAGGTCGGCGATACCTTACGCGTCCGCCCGGGCGACAAGGTCCCGATCGACGGCACGCTGATCGAAGGTCGTAGCGCCGTGGACGAATCCATGCTGACCGGCGAGTCGGTTCCGGTCGAGAAGACCCCGGGCGAGCTCGTCACCGGCGGCACGCTGAACGGTCGAGGCAGCTTCGATATGCGCGTCGACCGCACGGGCGCGGAGACCACCCTCTCGCAAGTCGTGAATATGGTCGCCGAAGCGCAACGCTCCCGAGCACCGATCCAGCGCCTCGCCGACATCGTCGCCGGCTATTTCGTGCCCGCGGTAGTCGTCATAGCGGCGATCGCTTTTATCGCCTGGCTCGTGTTCGGACCGGCGCCGCAGCTCGCCCACGCGCTCGTTGTCGCGGTCAGCGTCCTCATCATCGCTTGCCCCTGCGCGCTGGGCCTGGCTACGCCGATCTCCATCATGGTGGCGACTGGACGCGGCGCCCAGGCGGGCGTCCTCGTGCGCAACGCCGCTGCGTTGGAGCGTCTCGCGAAGGTCGACACGATTGTCGTGGACAAGACCGGCACCCTGACCGAAGGCAAGCCAACCCTGACCGGGGTCGAGGGCGCGGAAGGCTTTGACGAGAACGAGGTCTTGACGCTCGCCGCGGCTCTCGAAGCGGGCAGCGAGCATCCCCTCGCCGAGGCGATTCTGAAGGGCGCCGAAGAGAAGGGGCTGGAGCGCCTGAAGACGCAAGGGTTCGAGGCGATCACGGGACAGGGTGTCAAGGGTCGCGTAGCCGGGCGCGAGGTGGTGTTGGGCAATGCGCGACTGATGGAAGCCTCAGGGATCGACGTGGCGCCTTTGGCTGACAAAGCGGAGAGCCTGCGTCATAGCGGCGAGACCGTCGTGTTCTTGGGCGCCGAGGGAAGGCTTGCCGGCATCGTTGCCGTGGCTGATCCCATTAAGGAGAGCGCGGCGGAAGCCATCGCCAAACTGCATGCGCTCGGGCTTCGCATTGTCATGGCAACCGGCGACAACGCAACCACGGCAAATGCGGTCGCTGCCAAACTCGGCATCGACCAGGTCCATGCCGGACTGCGGCCGGAGGAGAAGCTCACCCTCATCGAGGAATTGCAAAAGGAGGGCGCCGTGGTCGCCATGGCGGGCGATGGGGTCAACGATGCGCCTGCCCTTGCCAAAGCGGATGTGGGCATCGCCATGGGCACGGGCGCCGACGTCGCCATGGAAAGTGCGGGCCTCACCTTGCTCAAGGGAGACCTCCGCGGCGTGGTGCGCGCGGTCAGGCTCGCCCGCGCGACCATGCGCAATATCAAGCAGAATCTGTTCTTCGCGTTCATCTACAACGCGCTCGGCGTTCCGATCGCGGCCGGCGTGCTCTATCCCGTGTTCGGCATCTTGCTATCGCCGATCATCGCCGCCGCGGCCATGAGCCTTTCGTCCGTGTCCGTTGTCGGCAATGCGCTTCGCTTGCGCCGCACGGATCTCGACTAATACCACACGCCACGGCCTCGGCGCGCGGACTAGCCAACGGGCGGCGCGTCGACGAGGACGCCTATAGCCGCTGCGACGACGACAGCGACGACGAAGGCCACAAACAGCCCTCCATAGAGAAATACGCGCCGCTGCTCCTTGTCCAACGCAAGCTCGACTTGCCGCGCCCATTCGCCCGGATAGTCGTCCCCCGACACATGGTGCCGCGGCTTGGTGGCCGAAGATTCCGTCATGGTCATGATCCTGTTGCTGCCAGGTAGATCGCAACGATTGCCATTAGCACGAATCCGCCAAAGAGCCCGGTAAAGAAGATCACGCGCGACAAGCGCGTCTTTAGGATGATTTCGCCCCCTCGAGCTTTCTCGGCTGGATAAGGCTTCGGCGGCTCCTTCCGCTCAGCATATGACGTGCCTTCCTTCATGAAGATTCTCCTGCAGCCCACCGGCGATGCCCCGGAGAATAACGCCTCATCCAAGGCTTGGTTTCCGGCAGTTCCCAGGCCGGCATGCCGAAATCCCTTTGAGGCAAGAGGAAAACGCGAGAGAATAGAGAGGTATGAGACTGGAGGCCATCGCATGGTGGGCCTTTGCCAAGGATCGGCTCAGCAAGTCAAATTGCCGTCTCATGTCGTAGATCTTGCCGCCGATGAGTTGCGGAGTTGCTCGGGAGATCATATCGACCTGCGGCCGCGTTCCTATGCCGTGCTCCGGCTTCTCGCTGAGAGTGCCGGCCACCTCGTCGGCAAGGACGAGATCATCACCAAGGTTTGGGACGATGTCGCGGTCACCGAAGATTCGTTGACGCAATGCATCACCGACATTCGCAAGGCCATCGGCGACGAGGATAAGCGTGTTCTGCGCACTGTGCCGCGCAAGGGCTACATTCTGGTTCCCTCGCAGCGCCGGGTTGAGCTCGCAGGTCGTGCCCCGGATCTTCCCTCCCTTGCGGTCATGCCCTTCCTGTCGATTGGAGAGGAGTACGGTCCCTTGACTCTGGGCACCGGCGTGGCGAGCGAGATCATCAACGAGCTCGCACGCAACCATGACCTGCGCTTGGTCGGACGTGATTCCTCGTTTGCACTCGCCAATCGAAATCTGATGGCGCAAGAGCTCGGCGAGCAACTGGGTGCGCGCTATCTCGTGGAGGGAACGGCACAGCGCGTGGACGCAACCCTTGTGGTGGACGTTCAAGTCGTCGATGTGCGGGATGGAAGCATCGCTTGGGGACATCGCTTCTCCGCTGCGGCAGACAAACTCCCTCATGTTCAGCGTGACATCGCGGCCACGATAGCCGGCAGCCTGCATGCAGGATTGCGGGAAACGGAGAAGCAGGCGATTCTCGGTGCCCGCCCGCGCGATCTTGACGTCTTCGAACTGACGCTCCGCGGCATCGCCCGCAAGCATCAATTCAATCCCGAGGCAACCCGAGCCGGAAGAGCCGATCTGGAAGAAGCGCTCCGCCGCGATCCAAACTATGCGCCGGCGCATGCCTATCTCGCCTGGCTCAATCTGATCGACATGAAGTTGGGGTTGACCGGCGAGTGGAACTTCTCCCGCCTGGGCGAGGTAATTGGCCAGTTCAATCGCGCCATCGAACTCGACTCCAGCTTTTCATCGGCTTATCAGGGCCTCAGTCAGGCCCTGACCCTCACTGGCGATGTTGCACAGGCAGTGGCGGTTGCACGGCGCGGAGTCGAACTCGGACCGAGCGATGCCGATGCACTGTTGTTTTTGGCTGTGGCGCTGTTCGAGTCCGGGGAAGTCGCCGAGGCGTTGGTACTGGCAGACAAGGCAATCGGGCTCAATCCGCTCCGGCCGTCCTATTATTGCTTCTTCCACTCCATGATCTTGTGGGGCAATGAGCGCTACCAGGACGCCTTGGAGGACGCAGCGGAAGCCCTGCGCAAGGCCCCAAATCTTCGAGGCGCCGAAACCTATCGAGTATTGTGCCTGGCTGGGCTTGGGCGCATCGAGGAATCCAGGCAATGCTTGGCGCAATTGATGGCGAGTCCCGGTGGGCTCCTGGTCGTGCCGCCCAAGGCGTCCGAGCTTGCCAGCCGCGCTCTCGCTCAACTTCGGGCAGCGGGATGGCGACCCTCTGTTGCCACTGACCGCAAGGCTGTCTGAATTCCACGGGCGCAGCCACACCCTTCAGCACAACTTCAGAAACTTTCAGCGGTCTCTCGGGACCTCGGGCCACCGCTCGTTCTAGCCTTCGACCATGGCGCGGGCCCGTGCCTCTCGCAAAGCCCTCCATTCCCGGCGGGCTCGAAAACGCTGAGGACAAAACCATGAAGACGCTTCTTGCCGCTCTTGCTTTGGTGGTCGGCACCGTTGCCACCGGCGGATCAGCCCTGGCTGGCTCCGACAGTCCATTCTACCCGGCTCAACTCAACAATCCGAACCCTTCCGCTGCCTCCGTCGGCGCAGGGACCGGTATCCCCTGGCAATACCGGGTGGGCAAATAAGACCAATGGGGAGTCTGCGGGCAATCTGTATGGCCGTGGGCTCCCCTTCTTTGCCGAGAGAGGCTCCAAGGAATTCTGGTCATGCCTTCGCCGATCATGCTCGCCCTCCTCGCCCTGTTGACAGTCATCCCCTCTGTTTCGCCGGAGGCTAAGGCAAGAGTGCGGGATTTTTGCCCCGGATTCGGATCCCCCTGCGAGTGCGCATGGCATGTCCGAGACTGCATCCCAATCTGCGCCATCCGGCCACAAGTCGAATGTCCACCGGCCTAGACGCCGCTTAGGTTCCTCCGCCAGAGCCGCTCCGCACGAGTTCTTTGGGCGTGCTGAGCCAAGCGGTCCCCTTCAGAAAATTTCAGAGTTCGTTCGGGACCTCCCGCCGGCTTCGTCCTTAGCCTCGACCATGGCGCGAGACGCGCCCTGGAGCCTCCATCCCGGAGGCCCAGCATCAGAGAGGTAACTCCCATGCACAAGCTCATGAGCTCACTTGCGCTCCTCACCGCATTCGTTGTGGTCAGCCTGAGCCCCGGCACCGCCCTGGCCGAAAAGGTCAAGGACTCCGGCAGCATCGAGGCCACCTACGTCAAACGGGATGTCCAACCCATTCCTAGTCAAGAGGGCCACATGCTGCTCCTGACGGAGTCCAACGGAACCAGCTCCAATCCGGGTGGCCTCGTGGACGGCTTCTCCGTGGTCGTCCGCGAGATCGCCGACCTCCGCCAGGGCAACGGTCCCCAGCAGGGCTACGTGATCTACAGCAAGGGTTCCGACCAGCTGGTGGTCAGGATCGACGGCATGGTCACCACGACCATGAAGAATGATCGGCCCAACACGACCTTCGAGGGAAAGTATGAGTTCGTCGGGGGCGCGGGTGCGCTTGCCGGCATCGAAGGCGAGGGCAGCTATTCCGGCTACTTCAAATCGGAGGACGACTACCACGTGGACTGGGAAGGCATGCGC
>CAYUTT010000084.1:0-7442 GCA_964447575.1 uncultured Methyloceanibacter sp. | reverse complement strand
GGAGGGCGGGGATAAGTGCGCCCGCTCATTCCCGCGAAAGCGGGAATCCAGGGCAACCGGCACGGAATTCTCGATCCTGGGTCCCCGCCTGCGCGGGGACGAGCGGGCGCGGGGCCTGTCTGCGCTTCGGCTTCGCGCAGGCAGGCGGCCCTATGAACGGAATCGGGGATAGGCTCCGGATGGCGCTTCGCTTAACCGGGCTACGAACTAGGAACTTGCTATGTCGTCTGCCCGCCCCTTGAACTGATATCGCTATAAGCTATATTCTTGCTATGAAGGCGGTGGGTTTCAGGCGGCAGGCTGCAAAGGCGCTGCGCAAACTGCCGCGGGAGGTGCAGGACGCGATCTTGCGGGCGCTGCAGGCCTATGCCGAAACTGGCCGGGGCGACGTCAAGACGCTCAAGGGGCGCGATGGCGCGCGGCTTCGAGTCGGCGACTACCGCGCCGTCTTTATAGAAACGGCCGAGGCCCTCGACGTCACCGACGTGGGCCACCGTAAGGACATTTACCGCTGACGAGGACAGGACATGCCCCAGTTCATCAAGACCGAGACGGGAGAGGAGCTCGTCGTACTTTCGCGGCGCGACTATGACGCAATGCGCGCGCGGCTTGGCGACGAAGAGGCCGAGGACCGCATGAGCGCGCGCTTGGTCGACGCCGCACGCGCCACGGGTGGCGCATCTCTGCCGCTCGCGGTTTGGGACGAGATCGAGGCGGCGCCCTCGCCGATCGGTCCCTTGCGCAAAGTCCGGGGACTCACGCAGGAGGCGCTGGCCGCCAAGGCCAACATCAGCCAAGCCTATCTCTCGGAACTCGAAGCGGGCAAGAAGACGGGGGACGTCGCGACGCTGCTGGCGTTGGCCAAGGCACTTGCTGTCTCGCTTGATGACGTGGTGACGGATACAAGCACCACGCCGGTGCACGCAAAGCAGCCGCGCGCCAGCGCCGCGGCGCGCAAACCCCGCAAGGCGCGCGGCACGCCACGGTAAGGCCCTGCCAAGAAACGGGCCTGAGCAACCCCTACTCCGCGCAGAGGGCCGCGATGCCGATGACCAAGGGAACGGGCTTCGCCCAATTTCTGCCGTGCCTGCCCGCCTTGCCGAGAAGGTGACGCGCGGGACCGAGCACGCGCTTGGCGGACTTGCGCAAGACGTAGGTGCAGCGCGCCGCCGCCGCCATGACGCCGAGGCGCCAGTCGTCGGGCCCCACGATGAGGATCCCCATCTCCTTCCAGCCATTCCAAAGACCCGAGACGACATGGCCGTCCTGTGTCGTGGCGGCGTCCATGTCAGCGGTTTCGCTGTCGTCGTAGAAGGCCTTGATGACGAGATATTCAAGCACAAGACCCGGAGAGTAGCGCCGATACCGCTCGTCATAGGCCCCTTTCGGTGTGAAGGCCGTGTGGCGCGCTTGAAGGTTGATGTTGACGGCGATGGGACGCTCGTCGAGCAGCAGGGAGTCGACGCTCACCAGCCGGGCGCCCCTCTCGCGGCGCGAAGGCCGCGCGGGCAAACGCCGCATCCGTGCTGTTCGCCAGAAAGGCGGTGCCTCTCTCGCCCTTCCAACCTGAATTCTCGAGCGCGAGAAACTGCTCGAACCGGCGTTCGACGAGGGCCGGGTCGCGTGTCCGCTCGAAGCGGAGAGACCCAAGCTCGCGCAAACGGCGCAGATTGCGCTGGATATCCTTCAGCCGCCGCTTCGGCAGGACATGCTCCAGGTGGCAGTCGATACCGCCCTCCAGACGCGTGAGGTGCGGGCGCCGATAGAGATTCAACGCGACGCTGCCCAGCGACCGTCCGGCAAGCGCCCCTTCGAGCAACTGCACGAACCGCGAGTCGAGATGCATGTGACGGAATTGCCAGAACCGGGGCAAGCCGCTTGCGCCGCGGACCGTGTCAAGCCACGCCCCAAGCACGGGTAAAGCCTGGTCCCGCTGGATGAGCGGCATGCAGCTCAACTGATAGAGATTGCAGGCGGCATCGGCCGTCTCGAAAGGCAGGCGGCGGCGGCGGAAGGGGAAGAGACCGAGAAGGCGGCGCCCCTGCCCTCTGATCGCGAGCGCTTCGAGCGGCGTCCCTTCGTCGATCGTATCGAGGCCGGCGAGGACGACATCGCGCGAATAAAACGGATTCTCCACCAGGGCGTTGGCATCCCATTCCGATACATCGAGGCGTGCGAGGCCGTCCCGATCAAGGCACTCGACACTAAGCGGGGATTCGAGCCGCTCATGCTTCATGGAAGCAATCTCCCGATTCGCGCCTCACGCTGCGTCTCTTCGCCTCCGCGTTAACCCCTTGCCGGCTTGGCGGCACTCGATTACAGGAGCAATGGCCGTGCCACATGGGGCTGAACGCTCAATTCTTACGGAGCCACATCCTAAGCTTGGGTTGACAAACCCCGTGAGGCTTAGGGTCGAGGTGACCCCGCAACCGTAAGGCCGTGGCCATTGCGGGTTTTTCGCCTCGGACCTGGGGGATATCGCACAAGGCCGGGAGACGGACTCGGGAGTTTTCCCAAGGCTGCCGAACCGAATGCCGCCCGGGGACGTTTTCGTGGACGGCCGGCTCGGGTTTGATCCAAAATTGCAGGCTTGGCGACGGCAACAGGGGGCGACGTTACTTGGCAAGCTTGATCGAGCAGCATCAGGCTGCCATCGCGCTCTTCCTCTTGGGCGCGATCTTCGTTGCATTCCTATTGGAGCGGTTCCCGCCTGCGGTCGTGGCGACGGCCGGCGCGGCGACGTTTCTCGTGCTCGGCATGATCAACACCAAGGACCTGCTGGGCGTGTTCTCCAACAGCGCCCCGATCACCATCGCCGCCATGTTCATCCTGTCGGGTGCGCTGGTCCGGACGGGCACGCTGGAGGCCGCCGCATCCTGGATCACGTCCCGTGCTGCGGACCGCCCCAAGACGGTCCTCCTGGTCTTTTTCATGGGCGTCATCGTCGCGTCGGCGTTCATGAACAATACGCCGGTCGTGGTCGTGCTGATCCCCATCGCCGTGCGACTCGCGCGCAGCATCGGCATGGCGCCGACGCAGCTTTTGATCCCCCTCTCCTACGCCGCGATCCTCGGCGGCACCTGCACGCTGATCGGCACCTCGACCAACCTTCTGGTGGACGGTGTGGCGCGCCAGCAAGGCCTGGCCCCCTTCTCCATCTTCGAGATCACGCCCGTCGGATTGGTGGCAGCCGTGGTCGGCACCGCGACCATGCTCATCCTCTCGCGCATCCTCCTGCCCGCGCGCATGAGCGCCACCGACCTCATGGATGAAGAAGGCAAGGTTCTCTTCCTCACCGAGCTTGCGGTTTCCGAAGGATCCCGTTTCGCCGGCAAGAAGCTCGGCGACATCAAGGAGCTGAACCGTGCCGGCATCCAGCTTGTCGCCGTGCACCGCATCGGCATGGCGAACCGCGACACGCTGCGCGACCAGGTGCTGCAGGCCGGCGACCGGATCGTCATCCAGGCCACCATGCCCGAGGTCCTCACGCTTCACGGCGAACGCGGCTTCGACATTCTTGGCGTCGGCGGCGGCGAAAGCGGCAGCGATCACATCATCGTCGAGGCGGTGCTGGCGCCGGGACGCGGCGCGTTGCGGTCCGTGCGCGACATGCGGCTGGCGCGATACGGCGTGCGTCTGCTCGGCATCAGCCGGCACCGCTATCTGCCCGGTGTCGACCTCGAGTCCGTCCAGCTCCGGGCCGCCGACCGCCTGATTTTGGAGGGCACGCCGGAGGGTCTCACGGCCGCGGCGGAGGAGGCGGATTTCATCAATATTACCCAGCCCAGGTCGCGCAGCTATCGGCGCCGCAAGGCCCCCATCGCCATCGGGGTGCTGGCCGGCGTCGTCATTCTCGCGGCGCTGAACGTCATGCCGATCGAGGGGCTCGCCGTGCTCGGCGTCGCGGCCATCCTGCTGCTCCGCTGCCTCGACGCCGAGGAGGCGTGGGAATCGGTCAACGGCAGCATCCTTGTGCTGATCTTCGGCATGCTGGCGATCGGCGCCGGGCTGGAGAAGAGCGGCGCCGTGCAGGTCGTCGTCGATTGGATCGAGCCCCTGCTCGGCGTGAGCACGGGCTTCGTCCTGATCCTCACCGTCTATTTTCTGTCGGTCGCCCTCACCGAGATCATCACCAACAACGCCGTGGCGGTGGTGCTGACCCCGATCGTCATCGGACTCGCGGACGGCCTTGGGGTCGACTCGCGGCCCCTGCTCATCGCCATCATGATGGGCGCGAGCGCGAGCTTCGCCACCCCGATCGGCTATCAGACCAACACGATGGTCTATGCCTCGGGCAATTACCGGTTCGCCGATTTCCTGCGCATCGGCGTGCCGATGAACATCATCGTCGGCATCGCCACCTGCATCGCCATCTCACTGATGATGCCGCTGACGAAATGAGGCGCCTGCTCAGTTCGGGCGGCTGAAGCGGCCGTGCCGCGCCGTCCAGGTGAGAGCCGCGAATTCCGCGTGGGTCATGTGCACCAGCGTGGCGTGGTCGCCGCCTTCGAAATAGATCTCGGGCTGCGCGTCGATGCCGTCATCGACCACCGTGTCCAGCCCGTAGCACTCGCCGATGGCGGGCACGGCGCCGCGCGCGCAATCCTCGAACAGCTCGGCGACCTCGCGCTCGCTCGCAAGCTCCACATCGTCGCCGAACTGCTGCTTGAGCTCTTTCAGGCGAATGCTGCGGGAGGCCGGCAGCACGGCGAGCGCGTAGCCGGTGTCGTCCCGGAGCAGAACCGCCTTGGCCAGGCAATCTTCCGGGATGTGGCAGGCATGCGCGGTGTGGAGCGAGTCGTGGGTCGGGGCGTGGCGCAGGACGTCGTAGGCGACGTTCTTGGCGGCGAGATATCTCGCCAGCGTGGGGGCGATGGCCATGCTTCGGTCCTCCTCTGCAACTGCACGTCAGCAGCGCAGCATGTGAGGTCCCCCCACCAGCGCCTCATCCTGCGCGGCTTCGACCGTCAACGGCAGCATACACCCCCAGGTTCCCGGAAGCCAACAGGTGCCGCATTCCGCACCGCCTGAATTTCCACTCCGGCCGGGGGAACAGGCAAGTCCAGCATCGGGTTTAGCAAAAGAAGCCTGTCGGCTGGCATCCCGCGAAGTCCCTGAAGATCGCGGTCTTGCATGCGGCGGCTTTCCCTCAAACCCCAAGGAGCAATGTCCATGAGACGAAGTATGGCAGTTTTGAGCGCGCTGGCTTTCGCCATCGCGCTCGGCCTCGGCGCCGCACAAGCGCAAGGCCCCGGTCAAGGCATGACTGAAGGCGGACCTCCCGCAGCCGCGCCAAATGCGGGCGTCGCTCCCGGCGCCGGCAGCCCCGGCGAGATTCCGGGCGCCAGAGGAATGGTGCCTGGTGCTACCGCCGAGGAAGCCATGCCCGAAGCGCAACCTGGCCTTGGTGCCGAGGCTGAGGGCAATGCCGGAGCGCGCGCCCAAGGCGAGGCCGAGACCGAAGGCCAAGCCGGTGCAACAGCCCAAGGCGAGGTCGAGACCGAAGCCCAAGCCGGTGCAACAGCCGAAGGCGAGGCCGAGACCGAAGGCCAAACCGGTGCAACAGCCGAAGGCGAGGCCGAGACCGAAGGCCAAGCCGGCGCAACAGCCGAAGGCGAGGCCGAGACCGAAGGTCAAGCCGGCGCAACAGCCGAAGGCGGCACCGAAGCCAGGCCTGGCAAGAGCGTTCGGCTCGAATCCACCCAGGTCTCAAAAGTGAAAACCTATTTTAGCCAGAACGAGCCCAACGTTAAGGCGATCGACAAGAGCCGCGTGAACGTCTCCATTGGCGTTGCCCTGCCTCAGACGGTGGTGTTGTACGACCTGCCCCCCGACGTGATCATCGTCAGGGAAGAGTGCCCCATTCAGTATTTCGTGTGGGGTGATGACATCGTGCTCGTCGACTCTTGCACGCGCCAGGTGGTGGAGATCATCGTCGGCATCGCGTGACGCCGGCCACCTAACTGAGACTTGCGCTTTCGAAGGCGGCCGCGCGCAGCGGCCTCCTTCTTTTGCGGTCGTCGCACAAATACAAATCGCGCCAATCCACGGGCGGGCTAGACCGCGAGCGCCGTGTCCAGGAACTCGACAAGGGAAACGACCCTGCCGTTCTCGACTGTGAGGAAATCCGCGACCTCGGTCGCATGGGTGTCACCAGACGCGGCCACGAGCACGGTCGCCCGCCAGTGGACCGCGGCCCTGTCGCCGTCGATCAGGAGGTCGAGGATGGCGAAGTCTTCGAGCGCGAAAGTGTCGGTCATAGTCTGGAGCAGGGCCATGACACCGTCGTGGCCTTCGGCGTGCGTCGCCAGCATGCTCGCCTCGGGCGAGCCCGCGATCTGGAGCCGCGCATTCTCCGCGAAGGTTCGGCCCAGCGCGTCCATGTCGCCCTCCACCCGCGCGGCATAGAGCCGCTTGACCAAGGCCTCGATCTCGCTGCGGTCTGCCATGTCGCTCTACTCCGTGTCGATGCGCCGGCGGCCCTGATCCGTGCGGCGGCGCTTCGGCGGACGGGCGGATTTCCGCTTCGGCGCAGGCTTCGCCTTGGCTGCCACCGCCGTCCCGGGCAGATCGCCGTCGGGCAGGCTCACGAAAATCAGCACGGCGAGCGTGGTCATATAGAAGCGGAAGGCCGGCTCCTGACCGTTCCAGGTCTGGGACTGCCACATGGCGAACCACTCGCCGCCCACCACCATGAAACCGAAGAACCAGACGAGAAAGGCCGCGAGCGCGCCGGCGACGACGAGCGCCTTGGCCTCGTTGAAGGCGGCGCCCGGAGCGTTGCGCGTCTGGATCAGGCGGATGGCGCCTGCGAGGAACAGAATGCCGGTGATCGCCTCGCCGGCGATAATCAGCGCGTAGGCGATCTGCCACAGCACAGGACTGGTGACCGCGCGATACATCAGCATGTTGCCGGAGAAGGTCGTGTCCATGCTCAGGACGTGCTGCACGAAGAGATAGTTCGTGCCGTAGTCGGTAAGGTTGTTGAACACGACGAGCAGGCAGAACGCGGCGAGGCTGAGCGCCATCGCGATCTTGGTGTAGCGGGTGATCAGCATGGCGGCCCCCTGCCCCGGATCTTGTCATCGCCCGGCTTGGCCGGGCAATCGAGTAACTAGGCGGCTACTATAGTCCAACGGCAGTGGTTACCGGATTCCCGCAGGCGCGGGAATGACAGGGAAACCGGGGCTTAGACTAGCGCGTGAGCTTCGCCAGCGCGCCCTGACAGTCCGGCGTCAGCGCGGCCTTGTTGCTGAACAGGCACTGGAGCTGACGCCCCTCGCCATAGGTCACATCGGGGCAATAGGCCTCCAGGTCCTGGCGGCAATTGCGGAACACCATGATCTTCTTGCGCGGCGGGATGATGCCGACGATCGCAGGCACCCCCTCGGGCGCGGCGGCTTGGGGGACCTCGGGCACCGTCACCGAAGGGGCGGCCGGCT
>CAYUTT010000083.1:0-7465 GCA_964447575.1 uncultured Methyloceanibacter sp. | reverse complement strand
CCTTGGGTCTGCTTCTGGATGCGATCGTCGCCGATGGCGCTCGCGGCATTCAACGCCTCGTCGATATCGCCAGGCTCGATCAGGTCCTTATCCGCCTGCATCTGGTGCGCCCACACGCCGGCGAGGCAATCGGCCTGAAGTTCCATGCGCACTTGAAGGGCGTTCGCGTCCCCCGTGCTTGTCCGCCGCTTCGCCAATTCGACCTTCTCGGCAATGCCGAGCAGGTTCTGCACGTGATGGCCCACCTCATGGGCGATCACATAGGCTTGCGCGAAGTCGCCTGGGGCGCGGAATCGGGTCTTCAGCTCGCGGTAGAAATCGAGATCGATGTAAACCTTCCGGTCGAGGGGACAGTAGAACGGCCCCATGGCGGCGAGTCCGGTGCCGCAGGCCGACCGCGTTGCGCCCGTGAACAGCACGAGCGTCGGATCCTCGTAGCGCGCGCCGATGCTCGCGAACTTCTTCTCCCAGACATCTTCGGTGGTTCCGAGAACCACGGCGACGAAGCTCTTGAGGTCGTCGTCGCCGGTCGATTTCGGCAACTCGATCTGGGCCTGTCCACCGCCCGGTACGGGGAAGCCGGTCGCGTCGGGACGCTGCTGCGGCAAGCGGATGTCGGGAAAGCCTCCGCCTCCCCCGCCGTCCTGCGGTGTGCCCTGCATCAGCACACCCGGATCGATGCCGAAGAACAGGACCAGGCCCAGAATGATCAGGAGGCCAACAATGCCGATGCCGCCGCCGCCCCGTCCCGAGCCGCCGCTCGACGGAAAACGCATTCCGCCGCCGCCGGGCAAGGGAAAGCCAAAGCCCCGGCGCTCGCCGCGGCGGTCCTCGACATTCTGGCTCTCTCTCTGGCCTCGCCACCGCATTTCGAAGGTCCGCACCCGGATCGCATCCGCCGAAACTTCGAGCATTGTGCATGGGGCGCTTGGCCGCACAAGGCTCCTCGTCCCCTTTGGAGCGGCGCGGCGGCTTCGCCTCCAGGCCTGCCAAGCGACGCGCGCGCATGGCGCCACGGAGGGTGAGAATGAGCCCACAAATCCTTGTTGCTATTAAAGATACTGACAAGGAATCGTCACAGAACTGCCATAGGCGGGAGGCATGCTCCGCCTTACCCAGTAGTGTTCGGTCTGGGTAGGTAGTGCGTTCTGTGTAATGCGTACGAGCCTCGGCACTCCCCGCGCCGGGGCTCTTCTTTTTGGCGATGCCGTCTGCCGCGGCTTAAGGATTCGGCGCGGGTGGCGGCATTTCAGGCACCGCCTCCTCGTCGTCCTCCCCCGGCATGATCGCATCGGGCGCCTCGTCGGGCATCGCCTCTTCGGGCATTTCGTCCGGGGGCGAGAAATCGTCCAGCATGGTCTCGTCCGGCATGGCGTCCTCGGGCATGGCATCATCCGGCATGGCATCTTCGGGTATGGCCGCGCCTGGCATCACGTCCCTGGGCGGTATCTCCTCGACCGGCTCGGCAACGGGCAGCTCCGCTTCCGCCGGCGCCGTTTCCGTCGCGGCGGGCTGCTCCATCTTGTCCACCTTGGCGCCGGTCTCTTCCTTGCCTCCGCTCAGCAAATACGCCGCGATCACAAAGCCGATCACGATGCCGCCGAGCACAATGAGCAGATAGGCGCGGCTGCTTGGGTTGTGCTGTGCCATATTGAAGATCCTCCCCACTCGCGCACGAAGGCGGCGCGATATAAGCAACCTATCGGCGAATCGACGAGCGGTCGATAGTGACGAACCCGCTTTCGGCGCCTTAGGCCGCGCTGGCGCGCCGCGACAGGCGATCCAGCACCGGCGTCAACGCCGCAGCCACGAGAAAGTTCAGCAGGACCGAGTAGAGCGCGGCGTAGCCCGGAATGGTGAGCCCGAGAATCTCCAGCGGATAGATCGACGAGACGAACCCTCGCGTCGCGGCCATATAGGTGCCGAGCGCGGTCCCCGCCGCCCAACCCAAGAGCAGCGCATGCGCGTTGAAGGACCGCGTGAACAGGCCAAGCAGGATCGGCGGCAGAAGCTGAATGATCCAAATGCCCCCGAGGAGTTGGAGCTGGATGGCATAGGCTTGCGGGATCGCCAGAATGAACACCACCGCGCCGATCTTGACGATGAGCGAGACGATCTTGGCCATGCGCGCCTCTTCGGCGTCGGTGCAGTTCGGCTTCCAGAATTCCTTGTAGAGATTCCGCGTGAAGAGGTTGGCGCAGGCGATGGACATGATCGCCGCGGGCACCAACGCGCCAATGGCAATGGCCGCGAAGGCAACGCCCACGAACCACGAGGGAAACATATCGAGAAACAGGGCCGGCACCGCGAAATTGGCGCCGAATTGTGCGAAGCCTGCCTCGTGCGCCGGGTTCTTATCGACACCCGCCGCGATGGCCATGTAGCCGAGCAAGGCGATCAGACCTAGGACGAAGGAATAGACGGACAGCGCCGCGGCGTTCCGCCGGATCACGTTGGCGCTCGACGCGCTCAAGATTCCGGTGAGCGCGTGCGGGTAGAGAAACAGCGCAAGAGCCGAGCCGAGCGCCAAGGTGATGTAGGCGCTGTAGTCGCCCAGGGTTTCGCCCGAGGGCGGCCTCAATAGCAGCTTCTCCTCCGGAATGTTTCCGAAGATCGCGCCGTAGCCGCCGAGCTTGGCCGGAATGATCACGAGCGCGGCAAAGATCGTCACGAAGATCAGCACGTCCTTGACCACGGCGATCAGCGCCGGCGCGCGCAGACCGCTCGTATAGGTGAACGCGGCGAGGATGATGAAGGCGATGATAAGCGGAATGTGGCCGGTGAAGCCCCCGGCCGGGAAGCCCAGCGCACCGATCACCACCTCCATGCCAACGAGCTGGAGCGCGATATAGGGCATGGTGGCGATCATTCCCGTGAGCGCAACCGCGAGCGCGAGCATCCGCGAATTGAAGCGTTCCCGCACGAAGTCGGCGGCGGTCACGTAGCCGCGCTCGCGCGCAAGCGTCCACAGCCGCGGGAAAACGAGAAACAAGATCGGATAGATCAGGATCGTATAGGGCACCGCGAAGAAGCCCATGGCGCCGACGCCGTAGACCAGCGCGGGAACGGCGATGAACGTATAGGCCGTGTAGAGATCGCCGCCGAGCAGGAACCAGGTCACGACCGTGCCGAAGCGGCGGCCGCCGAGGCCCCATTCGTGAAGCAGGTTGAGATCCGCCTTGCGCCAGTGCGCTGCGACGAAGCCGACCCAGGTGACGAACAGGAACAGCCCGACAAAGACCGCGGTCGCGGTCACGTTCAGGGTCATAAGACGTCTCCGGGCGTTCCGGAGGCATCGACCTGAGGGGGCGCCTCGGCGGTCGTGCCCGTGACGTAGACCTCGAGCAGGTAGACCAGGATGGTGACGCTGGCGCCGAGCAGGATCGCCGCGAGCTGATACCAGTAGAAGAAGGGGATGTCGCCGAGCGTTGGCTCGATGCGATTATAGAACGGCACCCAGATGATGAGCAGAAGCGGAATGACGAGGAGAAGGCGGGGCCAATAGCGCGCGAGTCGTTTTCCGTTCTTGGTGCCGGCCATAGCGGATTTCCCCGTCCCGTCCCTGAATCGGGGCGGACATTACTGAAAGCCTCCGGAAATCGCGATGCCGTATTTACAGAATCGGGGCCCCGGACGCTCCGCGCGGCGAAAGAAGCCAAGGGAATCGCCTATGTTTGTTGACCTCGTCGCCCGAGCGGCCCATATGGTCGCCTCTAGGGAGCGCGTAGCTCAGCCGGTAGAGCATCTGACTTTTAATCAGAGGGTCCTGGGTTCGAGTCCCAGCGCGCTCACCAATCTTTTCAGAAGGTTGGCAGCTTTAGAGGAGAGGACCGCAGACCGGCGGCGCGGCCTTTCGAGAAATCCCCTTCCCCTAAAATTGCGCCTTTTCAGGCGTTCGAGCCTCCCGCTCTGTGCTTTTTTGGGTCAAGGCGTTGCCCAAACATCACAGCTTTTCTCCGCGAAGGCTTCTATAGTCGTCTACAGAATCGACAGAAAGAAACGGGGGACCAACCATGCGTCTGTTCATTGCTTGCGCTCTTATCATCTCGGCCACGATCGGTCTTGGCGGTTGCTTTGGCCACCACGAGAAAGCCGTCGTAATGGAGCCGTTGAAGCTCGGCTAAATTGACGACGAGATAGCCCTTCAAAGTTCTATCTCTCCGGCAAATGCCAGCCCCGGTCGGGTTTCCCCGGCCGGGGTTTTTTCATTTCAGAGTCGGATGGCGCCGGCAGATTGCTGACGCGCGCTCGTCCATTTTCTCAAAGCCGCGACCAGGGGGTCACGGACAATACCAGATGGGCCCGAAGGCCAGGCATCCTCGCCGAGCCCACCCGCGCGGCCGGTGGGAGTAGCGGCTCCAGCCAGGCGGCGGAGACCTGTAGTGATGCCGGCGCTGATAGCTGCCCCGATAGCGCTTCTTCTTGCCCCACTTCTTGCCATACCCTTTCTTCTTCTTCACCTCCACGAGGTCTGACGACACAACGCCCGGCTTGGCCGGAGGCGTCACTGCCGCAGCTGTCGATACGGCCGCAAGCGACAGGCCTGCAGCCAGCAAAATCGATCTGATCATTGCATGCTCCTTTCGACAGGTTCCAACGTGAGGAGCACGCACATGTTCCGATCATGCGAAACGCCAAACCGGAATGCGAATGCAACACAGCCGCTCCTGGTGAAGGAGCGGCTGCGCAACCGGAGCATTGTCCGGCGTGATGAGCGTTGAGCCTACTTCTTGCAGCTGGTCATGCCTTTCATGGCCATCTTGGCGTCCGCCTCGGAGCCGTAGATGCCCATCATGCTGAACTTCTCGGTGTCGGACGGAGCCGAACGCGCCATGGTGCAAGTCTTCGTCCTCTTGTCGAAGACGATATAGAAGCTGTCCATGGCCAGAGCCGGAGCCGTGAAGCCACCGATCAGCGTCGCTGCGATCAGAAATTTCTTCATAGGGGTCACTCCTCCTTGCGCGGGCGATGTTGCCTCGCAACGCAAGAAGAGCATTTCGAACCGCTCACCGAGAACTCAACTCTCCGCCAGAAGGCGTCAAAGCATTCTAACCATCCCGTGAGGGAGGCTCACGCTGGATCACGTTTCCGAATGTCCGTTTCTGAGGCTACTCGGCGGGGGTCCCCGCGAAGCGGCGGCGGAGTCGCATGTAAACCCTGCGCTTGAGGAAGTAGTACGCGGGGCGTCCCATCACGGCGATGGCCACGAACTTCGAGAGAAACGGCGTGGCGCCGAGCAGTCCAGATAGCCCCGCCTTGAAGCCTGGATCGAGATCGGTCGCCATCACCACCGGAATCATCGGCCAGGCGACATAGGCGCCGACAAGAATGACCGTGCCGAGCGCGAAGCGCCAGCCGACCTGTTCGGCCGAGTAGTCTGGTTCCGTGGCAGCTATAGCCATCTCCTTGCGGACATCCGCGCGGGGCGCTTTATCGGAGCTGAGAATTTGGGATCCTTGAGGGCAGACCGGACGGTGCCCACCTCCGGCATCACCGCCGACTGTAGCCTTGCGCATTTCAGTCAAAACATCTTTTCGCAGGTGCGGTAAAGGGGAAATACGGCGAATTCGGGCAGTTCACGCGAAGATTATCGGCGTTGCCGCGGCCCCTTTCAAATTCACTTTGTCGCGACCAGCCAGGCAGGATCGAACCACCGATCCGCCTCGCCGTCATAGGGCAGCCGGTTGATGTCCCAATGCCGGATATAGGGCGCATAGACGTCCCAGACCGGCGGCCCGCCCCCGACATAGATCACGCGGTCGGGAAACCACGCCAGCACCTCCTCGGGGTGGTGGCTTGAGCGGATCTCACAGATGGTGCGGTCCTCGTAGGCGAAGGGCGGGATCGAGGCGATCGTGGTCGGACCCGCGATAATGACGTGACCGCGTGTCACCTCGAAGAAGCGCGCGACGTCGGCGACAAACTCCCGCCCCTTGTTCCCCTCCCAGGGTAGCTGGCCGTTGAGGCCGAGCTGCCCGCTGAGCCCTATGGCGCATATGGCGCGAATGTCAGCCACGCTGTCCTCCATCGCAAGCGGCCATCCCTTTTATCGGCGGATGGCGCTTTGGCAAAGATTCGTGCACATAGGCGCCCACCCATGACGCCCCACTCTGCCCCTTCGCCGCCTTCCGATCACCGCGACACATTGAAGGCCATCGGCCTGATGGCGCTGGCGACAATCTGCTTCGCCGCGCTCGACGCCACGGCGAAATACCTGGCCGCCGAGAAGGGCATTCCCACGAGCCAAGTTACCTGGCTTCGCTTCGCCGGGCATGTGGTGTTCAGCGCGCTCGTGCTTTGGCCGTTCGCGCTGCCGCCATCGCTCCGCTCGGCGAAACCGCTGATCCAGGTGATCCGCTCCTGCTTCATGATCCTGACCACGGCGCTCAACTTCATCGCGCTGAAATATCTCCAGCTCGACCAGACGGTGACGATTTTCTTCCTCACGCCGCTTCTGGTCGCCGCGCTGGCAGGGCCGCTGCTCGGCGAGTGGGTGGGCTGGCATCGCATGCTTGCCATCGTCGCGGGCTTCGCCGGCGTGCTCGTGGTCATGCATCCGGGACTCGGCGAGGTCCATTGGGCCATGCTGCTCGTGCTGGCCGCGACGGTGGGCTACGCCCTGTACAACGTCGCCACGCGCTATCTCGCCGCGTTCGATCCGCCGGCGGTGACGCAGACCTATACGCCGCTCGTCGGCGTGCTGGTGATGACGCCGTTCGGGCTCGCCGTTTGGCAATCGCCGGAAGAGTGGTGGATGTGGGTTCTGTTCGCGACGCTCGGCTTCTGGGGCGGCCTCGGGCATTGGTTCCTGATTCTGGCTCACCGCATGGCGCCCGCGGCCGTGCTCGCGCCCTATATCTATCTCGGGCTGATCTGGATGTCGGTCGCCGGCTTTCTCGTGTTCGGCGACCTGCCGACGCTGTGGACGCTCGGCGGCGGCGCCATCGTGATCGTCGCCGGCCTTTACCTCCTGGCGCGGGAGCGGAAGGTCACCAAAGGCGGCCCCGCTTCCGATATCGCCTCGCAGTGACCTATCGGCCGGGGTCGCTCGCCTCGCTGTAGCGGCGGCGTACATCCTCGGCGAAGGCGGCGAAACGGCCTTGGGCGATGGCTTCGCGCGCGCGCGCCATGAGCTCCTGATAGAACTGCACATTCGCGTAAGTGACCAGCATGGCGCCGAGCATCTCGCCCGACTTCACCAAGTGGTGCAGATAGGCGCGTTCATACTGCGCCGCGGGGCAACTGCCTTCAGGATCGAGCGGGCTCGGATCGTCGGCGTAGCGGGCATTGCGCAGGTTGCGCTTGCCCGACCAGGTGAAGGCCTGGCCGTGGCGCCCCGCGCGGGTCGGCATGACGCAGTCGAACATGTCGATGCCCCGCGCGATGGCGCCGAGCATATCCTCCGGCGTACCGACGCCCATGAGGTAGCGCGGCTTGTCCTCGGGGAGGACAGCGGTCGTGATGT
>CAYUTT010000082.1:0-7470 GCA_964447575.1 uncultured Methyloceanibacter sp. | reverse complement strand
GGCTATATCGATGGCAAGTACGTCCTGAATCCCATGATCGACGAGATGCCCGAGAGCAAGCTCGATCTCGTCGTGGCCGGCACGGCCGACGCCGTGCTGATGGTGGAATCGGAGGCCAAGGAGCTTCCCGAGGACGTCATGCTCGGCGCCGTGATGTACGGACACCAACACTTCCAGCCTGTGCTCGAGGCCATCGTCAAGCTCGCCGAGCGCGCGGCCAAGGAGCCCTGGGATCTCAAGCCCGTGGACAACTCGGAGATGGTCGCCAAGGTGCGCGAGCTCGCCGAGGGCGGCTTGCGTGATGCTTATTCCATCGTCAGCAAGCAGGAGCGCCGCGACGGCGTCTCCCAGGTCAAAGAGAAGGTCGTCACCGCCCTCGTTCCCGAGGACGACGACGGCGCCATCGCCGCAAAGGTATCGAGCGCCTTCAAGGAAGCCGAGAAAGACGTGGTCCGCGGCAGCATCCTCGACACCAAGAAGCGTATCGACGGCCGCGACCTCGTAACGGTGCGGCCGATCGTGTGCGAGGTCGGCATTCTGCCCCGCACGCATGGAAGCGCGCTTTTTACGCGCGGCGAGACCCAGGCCCTTGTGGTCACCACACTCGGCACGGGCGAGGACGAGCAGTTCGTCGACGCTCTGCAAGGCACCTACAAAGAAACCTTCATGCTGCACTACAACTTCCCGCCGTTCTCGGTCGGTGAAGTCGGCCGCATGGGGACTCCCGGGCGCCGCGAGATCGGCCACGGCAAGCTCGCCTGGCGGGCCATCCATCCGCTGCTGCCGGATCGCGAGCAGTTCCCCTACACGATCCGCATCGTGTCGGAGATCACCGAGTCGAACGGCTCATCCTCGATGGCCACCGTGTGCGGCTCGTCGCTGGCCATGATGGACGCAGGCGTACCGCTGAAGCGTCCGGTCGCCGGCATCGCCATGGGCCTGATCAAGGAGGGCGACAAGTTCGCCGTCCTGTCCGACATTCTCGGCGACGAGGACCATCTTGGCGACATGGACTTCAAGGTGGCCGGTACGTCCGAGGGCGTGACGTCGCTTCAGATGGACATCAAGATCACCGGCATTACCGAGGAGATCATGCAGGTGGCGCTCGATCAGGCGAAGGGCGGCCGCTTGCATATTCTCGGCGAGATGGACAAGGCGCTGAATGAGGCACGGCCCGAGCTCGGCGAGTATGCGCCGCGCATTGAGACCATCCACATTCCGACCGACAAGATCCGCGAGGTGATCGGCTCTGGCGGTTCGGTGATCCGCGAGATCGTCGCGGAGTCCGGTGCGAAGATCGACATCTCCGACGACGGCACGGTGAAGATTGCCTCGGCCAACGCCGAGTCGATCCGCGCGGCCATCGCCCGCATCAAGTCGATCGCAGCGGAACCGGAGGTCGGCGAGATCTATCAGGGCAAGGTCGTGAAGGTCATGGAGTTCGGCGCGTTCGTGAACTTCTTCGGCCCCCGCGACGGTCTGGTGCATATCTCGCAGCTTGCCGAGGGCAGGCCGCAGTCCGTCACCGACGTCGTCAAGGAAGGCGACATGGTGTGGGTCAAGCTGCTCGGCTTCGACGAGCGCGGCAAGGTCCGGCTCTCGATGAAGATCGTCGACCAGACGACAGGCAAGGAAAAGCAAGTCGCCGAGGCGAGCTAAGCGAAAGTCTCAGCCAAGAGATGACGAGAGGGGCGCTTCGGCGCCCCGTTTTCGTTTACGACTTGTCGCCAGGTGCGAAGGACGATTTCGAGTCCTTGGCGCAGCGTACGCCAATGATGAAATAGTTGTCGTTCTTGGTACGCCACTCCTCAGCCTTGACCGAGGCGTTCTTCATGCAGGCGGAGATATTCTCCGCCTCGGTGTCACGGACTCTGAACTCCTCGCACTGATTTTGGTTTGTCACCAGACACACCATTACGACCAACTCGAACATCTTTCCTCCTAGGGGTCGGGCGCCCGCCGCTGCGGACGCGTTTATCTTCTTGTCTTGCCGGGTAAAATCGTGATCCGGCGCCCCCCTGTCAATATCGCTATCGTGCTCTCGGCTCTACTGGGCGGCCTCCCGCGGCGCCGCCTTTGCCATGGCATTCTCCAGCTCCTCGGCATGCTCGATGGCTTTCAGCGATTCGAGGTCGGGCATGAAGGTGGTGGAGTAGCCGCAATCCACGAAATGTACCTCGCCGGTGACCGCACCCGATAGATCGGAAAGGAGATAGAGCGCTGCGCCCCCGACCTCATCGAGGGTCGGCGAGCGGCGCATCGGTGCATGGCGCTGCTGATAGTGGAACAGCGTCCGGGCGTCGGAAATGCCCGCACCTGCCAGAGTGCGCATCGGACCCGCGGAGAGCGCGTTCACCCTGACCCCCTGCGGACCGAAATCGGAGGCGAGATAGCGCACGCTCGCCTCGAGCGCGGCCTTGGCTACGCCCATGACATTGTAACAGGGCAAGACCCGGGTCGAGCCGCCATAGGTGAGGGTGAGCAGCGAGCCGCCGTCCTTCATCAAATCCGCAGCGAGCTTCGAGACTTCGGTGAACGAGAAGCAGGAGATCACCATCGTATGCTCGAAGTTCTTGCGCGTGGTATCGCAGTAGCGGCCCTTCAACTCGTTGCGGTCGGAAAACGCCAGCGCATGCACGACGAAATCGAGTGAGCCCCATTCCTTGCGGATCACCTCGAACATACGCTCCACGCTCGGCAGATCCTCTACATCGACTTCCTCGATGATCTTGGCTCCGATGGACTGGGCCAGAGGAACGGCGCGGCGGCCGAAGGCCCCACCCTGATAGCTGAAGGCAAGATCGGCGCCCTGGCCGTGGAGGACCCGCGCGATGCCCCAGGCGATAGAGCGGTCGTTGGCGACGCCCATCACCAGTCCCCGCTTCCCCGCCATCAACGGGCCCGGCTCAGCAATGTCTTTGGTTGTTGTTGTCATGACACTTACTCTGCTTGGAGTTGATTTCCGCCGGCTTCCCGCCCCTTAGCTATCCAAACGGCGGAACACGAGTGTGGCGTTGGTGCCGCCAAAACCAAAGCTGTTCGACATCACGGTGTTAATGGCAACGTCATCCTTGCGCCGGCGCGCGATAGGCATGTCGGCCAACTCCGGGTCCAGGTTCTCGATATTGGCGGACTCGCAGATGAAGCCATTGTTCATCATGAGCAGCGAGTAGATCGCCTCGTGCACGCCGGCCGCACCCAGCGAGTGGCCCGTCAGGGACTTGGTCGCGCTGATCGGCGGACAATCGTCGCCGAACACCTCGCGGATCGCCTCGATCTCGCGTATGTCGCCCAGGGGCGTCGAGGTGGCGTGGGGATTGATGTAGTCGATCTTGCCGCCGTTCAGGCTCTGCATGGCCATGCGCATGCAGCGCACCGCGCCTTCGCCCGACGGCAGCACCATATCGAAGCCGTCGGAGGTGGCGCCGTAGCCGACGAGCTCGGCATAGATGCGTGCCCCCCGGGCCTTGGCGTGCTCCAGTTCCTCGAGCACCAGCACACCGGCGCCGCCGGCGATGACGAAGCCGTCGCGGGCGGCGTCATAGGCGCGGCTGGCCTTCTCGGGCTCGTCGTTAAAGTCGGACGACATCGCGTTCATGGCATCGAACAAGACGGATAGGGTCCAGTCCAACTCCTCGCCGCCGCCAGCGAACACGATGTCCTGCTTGCCGAGCTGAATCAACTCGCCGGCATTGCCGATGCAATGGGCGGAGGTCGAGCAGGCGGACGAGATGGAATAGCTCACGCCCTTGATGTGATAAGGCGTCGACAGGGTCGCCGAGTTGGTGGAGCACATCGACTTCGGCACCTCGAAGGGTCCCACCTTCTTCGGGCCCTTCTCGCGGGTGGTGTCGGCGGCTTGCACGATGGCGCGGGTCGAGGGCCCGCCGGAGCCCATGATCAGCCCGGTGCGCTCGTTGGAGATGTCGTCCTCCTCGAGGCCGGCGTCGCGGATCGCCTGCTCCATGGCGATGTAGTTCCAGCCGGAACCCGCGCCCATGAAGCGGCGGACCTTGCGGTCGATCATCTCTTCCCAATCGAGCTTGGGGGCGCCGTGCACCTGGCAGCGGAAGCCCAGATCCGCATAGGTGTCGGCCTTGACGATGCCGGATTTGGCTTCGCGCAGGGATGCGAGCACCTCCTGGGCGCTGTTGCCGATGGAGGACACGATGCCCATGCCGGTCACGACCACGCGTTTCATTCGTGTCAACGTCCTTGGAGCCAGCGCCGCGACAGATCAGACACCGGCGGGAGCGGCTTCGCCCGCCTGGAACAGACCGACCTTCAGATCCTTGGCCGTGTAGATCGTTTCCCCGTCGGCCTTGACCCAACCATCGCCCGTCCCGAGGGTGAATTTGCGGCGGATCACACGCCTGAGCTCCACAATATATTCGAGCTTTTTCATGGTCGGGAGCACCATGCCGGAAAACTTGACCTCGCCCACGCCGAGCGCGCGGCCCTTGCCCGGGGCGCCGAGCCAACCCAAGAAAAAGCCGAGCATCTGCCACAGCGCATCGAGCCCGAGGCAGCCGGGCATGACCGGGTCCCCTTTGAAGTGGCAAGCGAAGAACCAGAGATCGGGCTTCACGTCGAGCTCGGCCACGATGCGGCCCTGACCGTGCTCGCCACCCTCCTCCTCGACATGGGAGATCCGGTCGAACATGAGCATCGGCGGCAAGGGCAGTTGGGCATTGCCGGGGCCAAACAATTCGCCCCTGGCGCACGCCAGCAGCTCCTCGTAGTCGAAGCTGGCCTGCCGTTCGACCGCGGCCTTTTCCACTCTTTTCAGTCCTTCGTTCACGTCGAACCTTCAATCAGAGCCTTCGGTTGGGTGGTTACCTAACACAGACCTCCGCCCATCAAAAGCCCGCTACGAGGGCTCGGGGCGGTGGTAGCAACCCAGCGGCTCTCCCGCTCAAGCCTCCGGCGGGTCCGATACCGCGGCCTCTTCGGCCTTGTCGGGAATGACCTCGAAAACGGTCATGAGGCCCGTGCCTTTGACCTCGAACTCCCCTTTGGGCAGGCAAGGGATCGAGCTCTTGATGATGCGATAAGTCGGCTCGGAAACCGCGATCCGCATGGGCTCGGCCAGCGCCTGCATACGGTAGGCCGTGTTCACCCCGTCGCCGAACACGTCATAGATGTACTTCCGGATCCCGACCACCGAGCCCACCACCGAGCCTGTATGAATGCCGATCCGGCAGGTCCAGGTGATGGGATGGGTGAGATTGCGGCGATTGAGGTAGCGCAGCATCTTGACCGCCGCCGTCGTGATGTCGACGGCATGATCCGGGTTCGGGCTCGGCATGCCGGAAACGGCGAGATAGGCGTCGCCGATCGTCTTGATGCGCTCGCAGGAGTGATGCTCGGTGATCTGATCGAAGGTCGAGAAGATCTCGTTCAGCTCGGCGATGAGCTGCTTGGGCTGCTTCGACACCGGCATGCGGGTGAAGCCGACGAAGTCGAGAAACATCACCGACACGTCGTCGTAAAAGGAGGGCGTCGTCGTGCCGAACTCCTTGAATTCCTGAAGCACGGAATAGGGAAACACATTCATCAGAAGCCGCTCGGCCCGCTCCCGCTCCTTCTCGATCTCGCGGGTCTTGCGCTCGACCATCCGCGAGAAGGACTCAAGCAGGTGCTCTTGCTGCTTCAGCTTGGTGAGGTCCTCGATGGTGGCGACAAGGCGGCCGTCGCCGGCGAGCCGCGCTGGCGGGATCGTGAGATGGAAAGCTATGCGCTTTGCGCCTTGCGGGCTGACTTCTCCGGCCAAGGTAAAAGGGAGGCCTTTGGCGTGCCGTTCGGCCATGGCTCCCTCGCTCAGTTCCGGAATGACGGCCGAAAGCGGCTTTCCCTCGATCTCGTTGCCGAACCAGGTCTTGGCGCGGGCATTGGCGAAGTCGACCGTAAGCCCCTCCGGCATGCAGACGACGACACCGAGAGGAAGCACGTCCAGACACTCGAACCCCGAGCCCGCAGCGCCGCCCGCACCCATGGCTCACCCCTCCACGACAAAAGGGCGCTTGGACTCGAACAGCTGGCCGATGAGCGCGATGTCCTCCTCGTCCAGGTCCGCCTCGCCGAGTGCTTCGCGGAACAGCGACGCCGCTTGGTCGAACGCGGCGGGCGAGATTCTGAGCCTGCGATGGGCGTGGGCCAGATGCTCGTCGGAGAAGCTTGCCGGGCCGCCAAGCAACGCGCAGACGAATTGGGTCTGGTGGTCGATAAGCCGCGGCATGTCGACGCTCGCGAAATAGGGCGCGATCGCCTCGGACTCCAAGACCTTGTCGTAGAAGCTCAGGACGATGCCCGAAACGACACGGAAACCGCCGACTTTCTCGTATAATGATCGTTTCATGGGCACCCAGCCGAGACCCGCGCAGGGCCTCCCGAGCGATTCCATAGGGCCGAACGAGGCCTTCCGTCGAGCCCCTTTCCGCAAGATGGATAAGCGGCAAAAAGTCAGCCAGACCACGGCGTTGCGGTAGCGCGCACTTGGCCCTATATTCCGAACTCATCGTTTCTGCGACGAAACCGCGATAAATGACCCATGGATAAGCTTCCCCACGAACCGCACGAGGCGGTCTCGGCGACCTCGACCAGCCACGTCGCGGAGCTTCTGCGCGGCGCGGGCCTGCGGCCCACGCGCCAACGCGTTGCTCTCGCTCAGCTCCTTTTCGCCGAGGGCGACCGGCACGTCACGGCCGAGCGCCTGCATGAGGAGGCTCTCGCCTCGAAGGTCCCGGTGTCGCTCGCGACCGTCTACAATACGCTTCACCAGTTCACCGAGGCGGGGCTCTTGCGGGAGGTCGCGGTGGAAGGGGCCAAGACCTATTTCGACACCAACACGTCGAACCACTACCACTTCTTCTGCGAACGCAGCGGCCGGCTGCTGGACATAGAGACCGGCGGCATTCGCATCGAGGGGCTGCCCGAGGCGCCGGAAGGCATGGCGATTTCCCGCGTGGACGTGCTGGTTCGCCTGGTCAAGAAGAGCGGCGGCTAGTCGCTAACCAGCCGCGCCCGCTTCTATTTCACGACCTCACCTCGATAGACGCCCCATAGCTTGTCCTGCTCGACATAGCCCGAGAAGCTGTCCACCGAGAGCTCGCACCACCGTCCGTCGCAGGACAATACGTTCCCGAGCACACCAGGTTGAAGCTGGGCGACCGCGCGGGACCCGGTGGAGCGGCTCGCATGGAGCGTGACGGCTTCCTTGCCCTTCGACCAGGGGCTGATCAGAACGGTGCGGCGCCCGCTCAAGAGGCTATGGAAGACCCAGCCGTCGGCCCCCTCGCTGTCGCGGACGCGCCGCCAATTGTCCGCCTCGGCGATGATCTCCACGGGCAGGCCGGCGCGCGCGAAGACCCAGACAATCGACTGCTCGGTGCTCGGACCCCGGCGCACGTTTACCTTGTCGGATTTGAGGCTGACGAACCGCGGGACTTGGAGGCCGGTCTTGGAGCCGCT
>CAYUTT010000081.1:0-7562 GCA_964447575.1 uncultured Methyloceanibacter sp. | reverse complement strand
GCGCTGATCGCCTCGATGATCGCCCATCACGGCGAGGAATGGACCGAGGAGTGGCTGCGCGGCGTGAAGGCCAATCTCGCCGGCAAGCCCGCCGGCAACGACCGGCTCCAGGTGAAAGGCGTCTATGCCGGCGAGTGCGATCTCGCCATCGGCAACACCTACTACATGGGCGCCATGCTCACGGACGAGAAGAACCCGGAGCAAAAGGAGTGGGCGAACTCGGTGAACATCCTGTTCCCCAACACGGGCGACCGCGGCACGCATGTGAACGTCTCCGGTGCAATTGTCGCCAAGAACGCGCCCCACAAGGAAAACGCGGTCAAGCTTGTCGAGTTTCTTGCCTCCGACAAAGGGCAGGAGATGTACGCGGACGTGAACAACGAATACCCGGTCAAGAAGGGCGTTCCTTCGTCAGACTTGGTTCAGTCTTGGGGGGAATTGAAATCGGATCCGATCTCGCTCGACGAAATCGCCTCCTTGCGCAAGAGGGCGAGCGAGCTCGTGGACAAGGTAGGCTTCGACGACGGGCCAAGCTCATGAGGGGACAGCGATGAGCTTTCACAGAACAATCGATAAGCAGTTCGGAGAGTCTCACAGGCGCGCTTACGTACCTGCACGCAGCGGAGCCGAGTGGCTGGTGGGAGTCGGGTTCCGCTGCTGGCTGGCCGGCTACGATACCGGCGACATCGCTTGCTGGGAGAACGGCTGGAGCGAATACAACCGCGTCCTCGGTCCTTCGCGGGCGAAACGCGCGGTAACCGAGCTTGCCTGCTGGGTCCGAGCCGTGCGGTCCTCAGCCTCGCGCAAGATCGAGTATTACCCATTCGGTTGCGCGGGCTTCTGCGCCGACGAGTGCATGGCGATCTCGCTGATCGCCGCCTCCCAGCATCACCGCTGTCCCGCCATGCGCGCCTGCACCCTGGCGCTGACCGGCTCGGATCTCGTCGAGCCGGTGATCGACGCGGCGAACGCCTTCGCCGATTCGTTGCAGGAGGCGGACCAGCTTCTGTCGCAGGATGCGGTTGCCGCGCTGATGGCACGCTCGGCAAGCGGCGATGGGGAGACTTTCGCTGGCCGCGGCTGAGCAAGGGCCAACCCCCGGGCGCGCAGAAGAGACCGTCCCGTTCCGCCATAGGCTCGCCCGGCTCGGTCAGGGCGGCAATCTCGGCTGGTCCATCGCGGCGCTGATCCTGTCGCTCATCGCGATCGCACCGATCCTCGCGATCGCGGTTATCGCATTTCAGCCAAGCGGCGATACCTGGCCACATCTGGTCGAGAATGTGTTGCCCGGCGCGGTGCGGCAGACCGTGGGTCTGATGCTCGGCGTGGGCCTGCTCACGCTCCTGATCGGCACCGGCACCGCCTGGCTCGTCACCATGTATCGCTTTCCGGGGCGCCGGTATTTCCAGTGGCTTCTGCTGCTCCCGCTGGCGATGCCCACCTACATCATCGCCTATTGCTACCTCGAGCTGCTCGACTATTCCGGCGGCGTGCAGACAAGTTTGCGCAGCCTGTTCGGCTGGCACAACGCGCGAGACTACTGGTTTCCCGATATCAGGAGCCTCGGCGGCGCGATCTTCGTCATGAGCGCGGTGCTCTATCCGTATGTCTACATCACGGCGCGGGCGAGCTTCATCGCGCAATCGGTGTGCGTGATCGAGGCCAGCAGGACCCTCGGGCGGAGCGCATCGGAGACATTCTGGCAAGTAGCGCTGCCGCTCGCGCGTCCCGCGCTTGCCGCCGGCGTGGCACTCGCCCTCATGGAAACGCTGAATGACATCGGCGCGGTGGAATTCTTCGGGGTGAAGACGCTCACTGTCGCGATCTACGATACGTGGCTCGACCGGGGTAGCCTCGCAGGCGCATCGCAGATCGCTTGCGTGATGCTTGCCTTCGTGTTCACGCTGCTTCTGCTCGAGCGGGCGCTACGCGCGGGGCGGCGGTTCCACCATACGACCGGGAAGTATCGCGACCTGCCGGAGGACACGCTCACAGGCGCGAAGGCCGTGTTCGCCGTGCTGGTTTGCACGCTGCCGCTTATTGTGGGGTTCGTGCTGCCTGCCGGGGTCTTGGTGAGCGACGCCATCGCCCATGTCTCGTCGGGACTCACTCCGGCCTTCTGGCGAGCGGCCTTCAACAGCCTGCTGCTCGCCTCGGCCGCCGCCGTGCTCGCGGTGACGATTGCCGTGGTGCTCGCCTATGGACGCCGGCTCACCCGGTCGCCTGTGGTGCAGGCGGCAAGCCTAGTCCCGGCCATCAGCTATGCGGTGCCCGGCACCGTGCTTGCCATCGGCCTCCTTATTCCGCTTGCGGGACTCGACAACAGCATCGATGACGTAATGCGCTCGGTGTTCGGCGTGTCTACCGGGCTCTTGCTGTCCGGCACGGCCTTCGCCATCGTGCTCGCCTACACGATCCGCTTCCTCGCCGCCTCGCTCGGTGCCGTGGAAGCGGGCTTGAGCAAGATCTCCCGCAACATCGACGCGGCGGGGCGCACCCTGGGCGCTTCGGTCGGCACCATGCTGTGGACCGTCCACCTCCCCCTGCTCCGGCCTGCGCTCGGCGCGGCGGCCATGCTGGTGTTCGTCGATTCGATGAAGGAACTGCCCGCGACGCTGCTGCTCCGGCCCTTCAACTTCGATACGCTCGCGACTCAGGTCTTCACCCTCGCCTCGCTCTATCGCTATGAGGAGGCCGGACTCTCGGCGCTCACCATCGTTCTCGTGAGTCTTGCGCCCGTCCTCCTCCTGCATGGGATCATCGCGCGAAGCCGTCCCGGCGCGCCCTCAAGCCGCGGCATGGACGCGCAAGCGAGACCAGAATGGGCGTTGCGGATTTCCTGATTACCCAAGAGAATGTGATGGTTGGGGCTCGCACTCTCCGGTCGATCTGGGCTAGAAGAAATCAGCCCAGTCCTAGGTATCCAAGGCTGGCGTAACCCCAGCATCGAAACCGTGAGTGGAAAGGTCGGCATGAAGCCTCGCCAACTCCCGTGGAAATGGCTTCTCCTCGGCCTTGTTGTGCTTCTCATCACGGTGGTCGCCGTGTTGTTGCCTCGGCAAATCGGCACGTCGTCCGCGCTGCGCGACCGCATCGCGGCAGTCCTCTCGGCATGGACGGGCGGCACAGTCACCCTGACGGAGCCCATAAGTGTGCGCTATTTCCCGCTTTCCTTGCGTGGCGGCCTCGTGCTCACCAATGTCAGCAAGCTCCCCGCCGTCGAGACGGTCATCGCGCCGAACGTCAAGATTTCCCTGGATTTCGCCGAGCTGTTGATGGGACGGATCGAAATCGATGCGCTGATGCTGGGCAGGCCGAAGATCACCTTGAAGGCGGATGCGTCCGAGCCCGGACCGAGCCAGATGCTCGAGGGGCTGACCACCGCCCTCACGGACGTGCCGGTGGGCCTCGTGCGCGTCGGCCGGGGGACGATCAGGACGGACTCCGGCGAGGAATTGGCCGGGGATGTCAACCTCGTGCTCGACGCCCGGGACGGCGGCGGCGCTTTTACGGCGGTCGGCTCCCTCAAGCTGCATGGGGAGCCGGTTGCGTTCTCTATCGAGAGCGGCGCCGTCTCGGTGACGGAGGACGAAAAAAGCGCCCGGGTCACACTCAAGGTGAACGGCGACCCCGTAACCGCAAGGTTCTCCGGTACCGCTCGCCTGGCCGGCGGTCTAAAGGCGGACGGCAACCTGCACGTGGCGATGAGTGACGCGCGCCGGTTTCTGAACTGGGTGGGGATCGCGCTGCCGGAAGGCCAGAGTCTCAAAGATCTCAACGCGTCGGGCCGTGTCCACTGGAGCGATTCAACGCTCACCTTCGACAGGGGCACCTACTCCCTCGACGGCAACGAGGCCGTGGGCCTTCTTGCGATCATCATGGGCGAGCGACCGCGGGTCGAGGGAACGCTCGCTTTCGAGCGGCTGGTTCTGGACACCTATATCGGCGGCGGGGACGGCGTTGCCTCCACGGATGCCTTGTTCGATTGGGCGCTGCTGAAATATCTAGACGCCGATCTCCGCATCTCAACCTCCGCGATTTCCGCGTCAAGCATGGAGCTTGGCCGGGGTGGCTTCACGATCGCCGCCAGGCAAGGTGCGATCTCGGGCGAGGTCGGCGAGCTGGAGCTCTGCGGCGGCCGGGCCACCGGGCGGGCGGGGCTCGATCTTTCGCGAGCGCGCGCCAAAGCCTACCTCATCGGGACTCTCTCAGACATCGGGATCGAGAGCTGCCTCGGGCCGCTGGCCCTCGGCGTTCCGCTCCGGGGTGTGGGCAAACTCAAGATCGACGTTTCGACTGGCGGCAAGACACAGGAAGAGCTCATTCGCGGTCTCACGGGGGAGTTCAGGCTCACGGCCAGCAATGGCGCTCTGCCGATCAATCTGCGCGCGCGTTCTCCGGGCACGGACCCCGGCGAGGTTGGCTGGAGCAAGGATGCCGGTACGGCGTTCGACACGCTGAGCGCCGATTGCCGCCTCTCTGCCGGCCATATTTCGTGCCAGTCCTTCAACATGGAGACCGAGCAAGGCGCGGTTTCAGGATCGGGCGGCCTCGATGCGACGAAGCTGACGCTCGATTGGGACTTCTTGATCGTAGACCGTGTGGCACCGCTGAGCGCCTCGCAGCTGGTCATGGAGGCAACGCCCCGGGTCACGGTGCGGGGTCCGCTCGCCCAACCGCACATCGAAAGGGCCGGCATGCCGCTTGCCGGAGACGGCTCGCCCCAGTCAATTCCGGAGAGCACATCGGCCTCGCCGCGCTAGACTTTCGCTCCGAATCTAAACCACCGGGCCCATCGCCGTGCTTAAGCGACATCAGAGCCAAGATTTCGTGGGACCCACCGAGAAGCGGCGCGGCCCTCGTCTGTTGGCCGTGGCGCTCGCCGGGCTCATGGGTACCGCCCTGCTTCCGGGCGGGGTCCGGGCGCAAGGTACACTCAATGTCGCTACGTGGGGTGGCGCATACGGCCAATCCCAAGAGATCGCCTTCTTCGAGCCGTTCGCGAAAGAGACCGGGACGGTCATCGCAACGCAAGTCTATGACGGCGATCTCGCCAAGCTGAAAAGCATGATCGCGGGCGATACGCCCGTGGATGTGGTGGATGTGTCGGAGGGCGCGCTGCGCACGCTATGCAAGGATGGCCTGCTCGAGACCATCGATGCGTCTTCGCTCGGCCCGGCACCGGACGGCGGGAGCGCCGCGGTGGACTTTATCGCCGGAGGCCTGACGGATTGCGGGGTCGCCAGCGTTGCGTGGTCGACGGCGGTCGCCTTCGACCGGCAGGCTTTCAGCAAAGACGCGCCGGCAGAGATCGGTGCGCTCCTGGACACCGCGCGTTTTCCCGGTAAGCGCGCCTTGCCCAAGAACCCGCGCTACACGCTCGAGCTTGCGCTGCTCGCCGACGGCGTTCCGCCCGAGGACATCTATCGCGAACTCGGCACGCAAGCCGGCGCCGACCGCGCCTTCGCCGCGCTCGACAAGATCAAGGGCGACGTCATGCTGTGGAGCAAGGCCGAGCAGCCCATAACCTGGCTGCTCGACAAGAAAGCAACGATGGCCGCCGGCTATAGCGGCCGCATCTTCCGCGCCGCCGTCGGCGACCGGCATATTGGCATCCTGTGGGACGGCCAAATCTACGACATCGACGCGTGGGCCATCCCCAAGACCGCGAACAGCAAGGACGAGGCCATGCGCTTCATCGGCTTCGCCACTTCGCCTGCGCGGCTCGCGGAGCAGGCCGGGCTGATCGCCTACGGCCCGATGCGCAAATCGGCCTTGCCGCTGGTCGGCAGGCATCCCGTGCTCAATGTCGAGATGCAGGAATTTCTGCCGACGTCGCCTGAAAACTTCAAGAAGGCGCTCAAGTTCGACGAGGCGTGGTGGAATCAGAACGGCGCAGCCTTGGCGAAGCGTTTTGCCGCGTGGCAGGCCGAGGTTGAAGGAGCAAGCGCCCCGCCCAAGGCAACGGACGCGGCGTCGGAGGAGGCCGCCGGCGACGCGGCCCCCTAGACTTGCGGTGATGCCCTTAGTCAACGCCGGCGCTCGAGGCCCGAACGTCACCTCGAAGAAGGTGCGGGCAAGCAACGACTCCCGTTTGCCTCGATTGTCGTGTTCGTGTCATGCTGAGTGTTGGAGCGAGTCTTCCGCCGCAGCTGGAGACATCTCTCTTACACAGAATGCACAACCAGAAAGCAGCATCAGGCTATCGGTCGAACGGTCGAGGCCCTGCTGACGACACCAAGCACTGCCGGGGCGGGGCCGGCAGTGCACTCTGGTTGCCTCCTCTTTCCTAGAACGCGCGGTAGAGCCCAAGCGAGACATAGCCGCTCGGATTATCGGCGAGGTAGTCGCCGGTATAGCCGCCGGAGAGCGTCGCCTCGAGATTGCGGACGTTCACGCGCATGAAGCCCCCACCCCGGCCCGCGTCATACTCCGCATTGCCAAGCGCGCCGCCTTCGAGGCCGAGCGACAGCTTGGGGCGAACGCGGAAGCCGACCCGGACGAGGCTGCAATATTCCTGGAAGGCCGTGCCGTAGGACCCATCGGCCGAAAGGAACCATCGCGCGCCCATGTCGTACCAGGTCTCGGCGAGCACGCGGAAACCAATCTTGCTGCCCTGGACGCTGTTGTTGGGGTCGCGGGGCGCGATGTCCTGGTCCTCCGCCTCAACGCCGGCGAAGAGCTTGATCGTAACGGCGCCGGGCCTGAACTGATAGCCAAGGAAGGCAGCGGCGAAGCTCACGCGCCCATTGAAGGTCGTGGCGACAAAGTCGCTCCCATCGAAGAGCGCGCCGGCATAATCGTAGCTCCCATAGGCTCCGACCGCGCGAACCCTGAGGCCCGGGGCATAGAGGCCCTTGCCGAAGGCGTAACCCGCGCCCAGATAGGCACTCGTGTAGTTGTCGCTTGTCTCGATCCCGGTGAAGATCTCGGTATGCGGGGCATCGGTCTCCGCGCGAAGCGAATCGGGCGGCCACCCGAGAAGAACCGCGAGCGCGCACAACGCTCCGCGTCCGCGGAGCATGCGCCGAACCCCTGCTATACTGCCCCCCTGCACGGCGATTACTCGCGCGTTGCATCGCCTGGGCGCATCTTAGACGGGAGGCCTGCGAGGTGATCGCAACCAGGTTGCGCGCAACCTGGTACACTTCAATCAGGGGTTGGTGAATCCGTGAGTTTTCCACAGAAAATCCCCTGGAAATGAGAGCGGAGCGCTTCGACACGTGGCTCAAAGTCGACGCGAAGGGCCTCTATTGCCAGCCCGGCGGCTTTCATATTGACCCGCATGGCGCGGTCCGGCGCGCTGTCATCACCCATGGCCATTCCGACCATGCGCGCCCCGGGCACGGTGCGGCGCTCGCGACCAAGGAGACGCACGCCATCATGGAGGCGCGGCTCGGTGACGGGGCGCCGCGCAGGCCGCAAGCCCTCCCTTACGGCGAGCCGCTCACGATCGGAGAGGTCACCGTCACGCTATTTCCGGCGGGGCACGTGCTCGGCAGCGCGCAAATCCTGATCGAATATCGAGGCGCCCGTGCCGTCGTCTCCGGCGACTACAAGCG
>CAYUTT010000080.1:1653-7564 GCA_964447575.1 uncultured Methyloceanibacter sp. | reverse complement strand
GGGCCTGACTTTCAGCGCCCTCTCCTGATCGAGACCAACGCGCATGAGGGGCCGGTCTATGTCGCCGCCGAGCACGCGCTCTATTTCACCACGGTGCCAGAGCCGGGACCGAAGAACATCGCAATCATGCGCCTGCAATTGGCAGGCGACAAATTTCCCTTCACGGCCAAAGGGCTCGCGACCGTGCGCCAACCGTCCAATATGGCGAATGGCATGACGCTCGACCGGAAAGGCCGGCTCGTGATCTGCGAGCAAGGCACGAAGGATGCGCCTGCCCGCATCAGCCGCATGGACCTGAAGACGCGCGAGGTCGAGACGGTGGTCGATCAGTGGCGCGGCTTGCGCTTCAACTCGCCCAACGACGTGGTGGTCAAGTCGGACGGGACCGTATGGTTCACCGATCCGAACTATGGCGAGGTGCAGGGCTTCAAGGGCCCCCCGGAGGTTGGCACTTTCGTCTACCGGCACGACCCCGCGAGCGGCGAGACGGCGGTGGTGGCCGACAGCTTCAACAAGCCGAACGGACTCGCCTTCTCACCGGACGAGAGCGTCCTCTACATCACTGATACCGGCGCCAACCAGGCACCCGGCACTTATTTCGTGGGCCTGCCGCATCACATCCGCGCCTTCGACGTGCACAAGGGACGGCATCTCAGAAACGACCGCCTGTTCGCCGTGGTTTCGCCCGGCTGCCCGGACGGCATCAAGCTCGACACCAAGGGCAGGGTCTATACTTCGTCCGCGACCGGCGTGCAGGTCTTCACGCGAGATGGCGATCTCCTGGGCGAGATCCTGGCGCCGGGCGTCGCCAATTTCACCTTCGGCGGCCGCAAGAAGGACGTGCTGTTCATTTGCGGCGATACTTGCATCTGGCAGGCGAAGCTCGCCGCGCGCGGCGTCTAGCCTTTCGGCGCACGGGCCTCAAGTCGGACCTTTGATCGATCCGTATTCGTGTCATACTCGCGGGGCTAATCGGGTCTGCTACGAGGGAAAATCGTTATGGAAGTTGCGCCGAGCTTGGCAGAAGCGGCCACGGACGATGAGGCCCTTGCTCTCGTCGTGCGGCACATGAGGGCCGACAGCGGCACCATTCATCTCATCGGCGACGATGGTATGTTGCATCTCGTGGCGGCCACGCCGGGCCTTCCCGAAATGGTTCTCAAGACGATCGCGGTAATCCCGCCGGGAAAGGGCATGGCCGGCCTTGCCGTGGAGCGCGGAGAGCCGGTCGATGCCTGCAACATACAGACCGACACTAGCGGAGACGTGCGCCCGGGTGCGCTCGCCACCGGGCTCGCGGGCGCCATCGTCGTGCCGATCTTCAGAGGCGAAGAGATCGTCGGATCGCTTGGCGTTGCCAACCGCGCCGAGCGCACATTCACTGAAGACGAGATCAACATTTTGCTGTCCGCAGGCCGCGCCATCGCGGCTAAACACCCCGAAGCGTCGGCCGTGCGATAGGCTGTCGCCATCGCCGGCATCCTGCTGCTCATCGTCGATGTGTTGCTGCCGATCCCTCGACGCTCAACGAAGTCTATTCCTGCGATTGATCGCGAGCACCCGGCCGGGCCAGGGTCATCGGCCATTGCGCAGCGATATACTCCCGGAACCAGACGGTGAACCGTTCCGGGGCGGCTGCAACATCGGCCCGCACGTCCTCAAGGCTCGACCACTGATAGTCTTCGGCTTCCTCCGGGGCCGGCGCCACGGCACCGTCATGGAGCCCGCGAAAGATGTGCACCATCTCGTGCTCAATCATGCCGTGGTCGAGCGCGGCCCAATAGCGGATGGTGCCGAGCCCCTCCAGCGGACAGGTGAAGCCCATCTCCTCTTCAGCCGGCGGGTTGCCGCGGCGGCAATTTCTTCGTCTGGACGCGGATGCCCGCAACAGGCGTTGGTCCACAAGCCGCCAGAGTGATATTTGCGGACGCACCGCTTCTGCAAAAGCAGCTGCCCGGCGCTGTTCCAGATGATGGCGGAGAAAGCGCGATGCAACGCCCCCGCGCGATGGGTCTCCAGTTTATCGCCGGCGCCGACGATGTTGTCGTCGCCATCGACCAGAACCATCACCTCGTCGCCGTCACGCACGCGCAGATGTCCTATTCGAAGATGTGCTTCATCAGAAGCGCTTTGACGTCGGTGGCTGCGACGCTCCCAGACGGTAGAAATCCGGGCTCGGAAGAAATCATCACGGGTCCGTTGTCTGCGGTAGTATCCGCGCGTCCGTGCGAGCCCTTTACGAGCGTTGCATCGAGCGGGATCACGTCCATCAAGGTTCTGAATCCGAGCACCTTCTTGAAGAGACGCCAGCCGATCGCGAGCTTCGGAAAGGCGATACGGGGATCAACAAACAGCTCCACGGGATCGTAGCCTGGCTTGCGGTGAATTTCGACCGTGCGGGCGAAGTCGGGGGCCCAGGCGTCGTCGAGCCAATAATAATATGTGAACCACGCATCGGGCGAGGCGAGTGCTACCAGCTCTCCGGACCGCGGATGGTCTAGGCCCATGCGCTTCTTGCCGTCCTCGTCGAGCACCTGGTCAATGCCGTCGAGACCTTGCAGCAACCGTTTCACGTCCGCGATGCGCGCGGGGTCGGCGACATAAACATGGGCAAGCTGATGGTCGGCCACGGCAAATACCTGCGACTGCGGGATGTCGAGCAACTCGCCGCCCTGCTCGACGCGCACCGCCAACAAACCTGCCTCGCGGAGCGCCCGGTTGATATGCACCGGCCGGCTTACCGACGTGATGCCGTACTCGGACAGGATAACCACGCGGCGCCCTAGGGCCCGAGCCGCGTCGACGAGTGTGCCGATAACGCCGTCGATCTCCGCGAGGTCCTTGGCGATCGCCGGATCAGCGGGGCCCAGCCGCTGAAGCCCGTAGTCGAGGTGGGGCAAATAAACGAGGGTGAGCGTCGGATCGCGCGTGCGCATGACATGCAAGGCAGCTTCCGCGATCCATCGGCTCGATGAAATCGACGTGGCCGGCCCCCAGAACTGGAACAGCGGGAAAGGCCCGAGGCGCTCCGTGAGCTCATCGCGAATATCCGCCGGCGCAGAGTAGCAGTCCGGGATTTTGCGGCCGTCCGCCTTGTTAATCACATTAGGAAGACGTGCAATGAAACTCGCAACCTTTTGCCAAAGCGTGTGGAAACTGGCCTCGCCAGACGGTGACACATTGTGAAGCGACAAGCCAGTCCCGTATATCGTGAATTCCCCGGTGGTCGGGGCGGGCAAGGACGGAAAGATTTCCGCGGCAGAATGCAAGACTGGCTCGGGAAGGGTTGGGTCCAGAGCGCCGACGCTTCAACGACCAAGGAAATGACCCTGGCAGCCAAACCTAGGCATTAAGCGCCACGTAGTGTAACGGCGCGTGATGAAGCGGCCCCGGGTGTTTCCCGGGGCCGTTTCCTTTGCGTGATCAGGCAGGCTCGATCCCGCCGCCAGGGTTTGCTAAAATCCACATCGAAGACAGAGCAAAAAAGTGGGGATCCTCCGGTGGCTAAACGCAATCCTTTCGCCGCCATCGCGCGTGGGCATGACTTGGCCGAGGCCATCGTCGATGCCATACGGGAGCCCCTTCTGGTGCTCGATCCGGACTTGCGCGTGATTGCCGCGAGCCGCTCGTTCTACCGGACTTTCGCCGTGACGCCCCGGAGGACGGAAGGCCGGATGGTCTTCGAGCTGGGCGACGGGCAGTGGAACATTCGGGGCCTCCGGGCGCTCCTCGAAGACATCATTCCGAAACGGCGCACCGTCGAGGCCTATGAGGTCGAACACGAATTCCCGTCAATCGGCCGACGCGTGATGCTCCTCAATGCCCGCCGGGTGTTTGACGAAGATGGTTCGGCCTCTGCCATACTTCTGGCGATAGAGGACGTGACTCGGCGCCGCGAGGCTGAGCGCGAAAAGGACGACCTGCTCCAACAAAAAGAAGTTCTGCTCCAGGAGATGCAGCATCGCGTTGCCAACAGTCTTCAGATCATCGCCAGCATTCTTCTGCTCAAGGCCAGGACCGTGCAATCGGAAGAGACGCGTCTCCACCTCCAAGACGCCCACCAGCGCGTCATGTCGGTGGCGACAGTGCAACAACAGTTGCACGCCTCTGGATTGAACGAAAGGATCGAGATCGGGCCCTATCTGACGAAGCTGTGCGACAGTCTTGCAGCCTCGATGGTTGGCGAACGCCGGGAGCTCTCGATCAAGGTGCAAGCAAGCTCTGGCGGCGCGGTATCCAGCGAAGCCGTGAGTATCGGGCTGATCGTGACGGAGCTTGTGATCAACGCCTTGAAGCACGGCTTCCCGGGCGGAGCGGAGGGCGAGATCCTGGTCAGCTACGACCTGCAAGAGCCTGGCTGGCGCCTCTCGGTTTCCGACAATGGATCAGGGCCCAAGGAAGCGGCTGGCGAGCCCCCACATGCCGGCCTCGGCACGAGCATCGTCGAGGCACTAGCCCATCAACTCAACGCCACGGTCGAGAAAACGAGTGGAGCGGAAGGTACCACGGTGACGATCACTGCAGGGACTGGCGGTAGAACGGGAGTGGGTGCATAATCGTATTTCGCCGAGGCGCAGTTAGAACGTGGAGCGATGTCACTCCGCGACGCCATCACGAAATGAACGGGTTCAGTTCCACTTTTAGAGAGCCATTTGGGTTGCACCGCTTTCACCCCGAAACATATCGGGCGGGAGGAGGAGTGGATTCAACATCGTCCCTTTTCAGCTCGTCGAGTTCAGAGGTGCGGAGCGCGGCTCTCCTGCTGATGCATCACCGGGCTCTATGTCGGGCGCGAGGTGCTGCTGCTGCTCGCTGTTGAGCTTCGTGCTCACGCCGGCGCTCATTTTCTTGCGCCAACTGAAGGTTCCGCGGGTGCTCAGCGTGACGATCGTTGTCGCCTCTGCCTTCGCCTTCATCTTCGCTCTTGGCTGGCTCATGTCGCAACAGGCGACTCAGCTTGCCGAGGCTCTTCCGCGCTATCAGCACGTCCTCGCCGATAAAAGATCGCTGCTTTGCGCAAAAAGCGCCGCAGCCTCGCCGGTATTCGAGAAGGCCGCCGACGCGATGAAAGGAATGCAGCGCGAGCTCACCGAGCCCGAAGATGATCCTGCCGCTGGGACACCGCTCAACCCGGCTACTGAAGTCAGGGGCCCTGACAGACCGATTCCGGTCGAGGTTCCGTAGGCCGGAGCCGAAGCCCCGGGAGCTTTATCAGAGGATCGCCGGTACCCGTTCTTCCACCTCTCGCCACGGCCGGCATCGTCGCAAAGGTGTTTCCGATAGGAACTTTGCGCTCACGCTTACGTTGGCTGTTGGCCGGCTGCGAAATTCCTCCTAGCCGACATCGAGACATTCACGCCAGTTGATACCACGGATTCGAAGGACAGGAAGATGACGAACGAAGCCTATAGAAGAGCCGCCAGTTCCCCCGCAGGGCGCCAAGCCGCCGAAACCGCCAAATCTATTGGTGAAGAGGTTGGTGATTTCGCTGGAGATGTCGGTCGTATGGCCAGCAAGCAATACGGCCGCGCTCAGGATATGGCCGTGGATGCATTCGACGACGCCCATGCCCTGATCAAGGGCAATCCGCTGATCGCTATCGCCATCGCGCTCGGCATCGGTTTCATATTGGGTGTTGTTGTCGCGGGTAGCCGCCGTTAGCCCGCCAGGCGCATCATCCGCTATGTCCGAGATGGGTGGGCAAAATTCATAACCGGATGCCTGCGATCCTCGAGCCCAAGAGCTACGACCGTTGGTTCGGTCTAGAACCAGACCCGCGCGATCTCCTGATCACCTACCCCTCCGGCCCCATGACGATGTGGCCCATCTCCACGCGCGTGAACTCGCCGGAGAACGATGACCCCTCGCTCGTGGATCGAATGAAGGAAGAGCGTCGTGTAGGGAAAGAGTT
>CAYUTT010000080.1:0-1643 GCA_964447575.1 uncultured Methyloceanibacter sp. | reverse complement strand
TCGAATGGCGACCCGCTTGACGTATGGGCTCCGCTAAACGCTTCAGAGTAACGGCATTGTCACCACTGGGTCAGGCAGCAACCCGGACGGCTCGTATACGGATCCCCACGGCCCGTCGCATCCCTGGAAATGCTGAGAGTCTTTTTGAGAGAGGGCACCCTTTGTCGGCAGGGATACGTGATTGCCGAGCTCGCTGGCCACCCGTCCGCGCGAGATTATGGGAACCTATTACCATCGCCCACTGTTTCTGATCCGAGACCTAGGAGTAAGCCATGAGCCGCGGATTCCCCTCTATGACTGCCCTGTTGGCGTTGCTCGCCATCGCGGGTTATCAGAATCGAGACAAGATCGCTGAGATGCTTCGCGGGGCTGGGCAGAACAAGCCCGGCGCCAACGAACAAGCAGGCATCGGCGGCTTGCTTGATCAACTGGGCCTCGGGAGCGCCAGCGCCGGCGGGATTCTCAGTGGGGGGCTCGGCGAACTTTTGGAGCGATTCAAGCAGAGCGGCCAGGGTGAAACAGCAGAATCGTGGGTCAACACCGGACCCAACAAACCATGCACGCCTAACCAACTTGAGCAAGCAATTGGTCCCGAAGTGCTGGACACGTTATCGAGGCAAACGGGCCTCTCGCGAGACGAGTTGGTCTCAAGACTTTGCCGCGAACTCCCCGATGCAGTTGATAAGTACACGCCGGAAGGTCGTCTCCTGACGGAAGCCGAGTTTTCACGCGCATGATAGCACATAGAGGAACTTGAGCTCCGGCCAAGGCGCGCTTACTAAAGGAGGCTTGGAATGGGGATTGTATGGACAATTATAATCGGCTTTGTCGCGGGCGTGCTCGCGAAGCTCATCACTCCTGGTGATAACGAGCCAAGCGGCTTCATCCTGACTACAATCCTCGGCATCGTGGGAGCATTTGTTGCGACCTACCTAGGACAGGCTCTCGGCTGGTATAACGCAGGCGAGGGGGCTGGTCTGATTGGCGCGACCGTTGGGGCAATCGTCGTGCTTCTCATTTGGGGTGCGATTGCTGGCAGGCGGAAGAGCACCCTTCCTTAGCCCGATCACTCGCCAACTTCTCCCTTGGGGATAGTCATGCGACCACCGCCGCCGGGCCACGCAAATCATTATGTGGGGCCAGCCACCGGCTTACTGTTACCTCCGCCGCCGGTTCCTTCGATCCGGAACGGGCCTAGCTGGAGCCAAATATCGGTGAGGTCACGGAATTGCAGGCGACTGGCGCAAGTTGCTAGGTGAAACGTTAGAGAGGCGGTTACTCAAGGAACATAAACCGCGTCGCGCCCAGGGAGAGCAACCTGGACACCACCACCCTCCTCATCATCATCCTGATAGTGCTGATTCTCTTCGGTGGCGGCTGGTAGGGTCGTGGGCGCTGGTTCTAATTGCAGCTTTAGGGGCCGGCGGCCCAACTCAGCTTCCCTGCATTCTCTCGCGCCAAGAACCCTAGGGGATGCTGCGACACCCGCTAAGGGTCATGACCGACCCAATCAGCGCATGCGAGACATGTCGGCATCTAGCTCCTAGGCGGTCAATCACGATCAAGATGCCACCCTACCGACCTATCGAGCTTTAGCCCCGCTCCCATGAGAGCAACGATGACGACGAACTCGGTCATCCGTT
>CAYUTT010000079.1:0-7622 GCA_964447575.1 uncultured Methyloceanibacter sp. | reverse complement strand
ATGGCCGACGCCGACCGTCCCTTGGCCGCGGATCGGCCGAGCTCGGGTTCAAGCATGGCGTCCATGTCCTGCCGGGGCAGAAGCGCGACCGCGGCCACGAAGCTGGCGAAAGCCGTGAACGCGAGACCGGCCGAGAGGTCGCCCAGCGTGACCAGCGCGGCCATCATGACGGCGACGATGACGATATGCCATAGCGCGGCCCAAAGCCTTGCCGCGAGCTCCCGAAGGCCTCGCCGCAATGCCTGACCAGCCCGCCAGAAAAGCCCGGAGGGCAAAGCCCGTGCGCCGCGTTCTGCCTGCGTGCTCAACCGCTTCCTCTTACGCTTCGCGTCGAATCGTCCATGGGGTCATGCGGTTATGATTGCCCTTGGAATATCACGGTTTTGCGACATTCTCCCTGCGCCAATAATACATATCCATGAAAGTGCCATCGCCCCATAAGACGAGAGATATATAGGGTGCCAGGTCGGGAAGATGAGGGCGTCGGACGCCAAACATCGTAAATCACTCAAGGAGGGAAATTCTGGATGAGGCGATCTGTATCTTGCGTCATGTTCCTCTGCCTTGCCGCGCCGTTCGCGGTCCAAGCCGCCGAGATTCCCCGCTGTCCGCCGTCCAGCACGCAGACCATCCCCTCGCCCGGCGATCCCGGCCTGGTGTTGACTGAGGGGCCGGAACTCGTCGCCGTAGCCGTAACCGACAAGTTCCAGGCGCCCTGGTCCTTTGCCTTCCTGCCGGACGGCTCGTTCCTGGTGACGGAACGCCCGGGGCACCTACAGCACGCCAAGCCCGGGCGCGGAACGAGCGAAGTGAGCGGCATTCCACCCGTGCTCTACGATCTGCATGGCGGCCTGCTCGACGTGGCGCTCGACCCAGCCTTTGCGCAAAACGGCCTCATCTATTTCTCCTATCTGCAAGGCGAGAAGACCTCTTCGACAATGCGGGTGATGCGCGCCCGCTACGACGAGAAGACCGAGGCCCTGTACGAGAAGGCTCTCCTGTTCGAAAGCACGCCGGGGCCGAAGACCGACCAGATCGGAGGCCGGATCGCGGTCTCGAGCGACGGCTATCTGTTCCTGACCCTGGGCGACCTTTGGCAGGGCGAGCGTGCGCAAGATCTCTCCGATCACCGCGGCTCCGTCATCCGCATCACGACCGATGGTCACGTTCCCGAAGACAATCCGTTCCTCCTGACGGCAGGCGCCAAGCCCGAAATCTGGACCTATGGCCACCGCAACCCGCAAGGACTCACCCTTGACCGCGCAACGGGGCTCCTTTGGTCCACCGAGCACGGACCGCAAGGGGGCGACGAGCTCAACCTCGTGATCGGCGGGCGCAACTATGGCTGGCCGCTCGCGACTTACGGTGTCGACTATTCCGGGCGATCGATTGCGGTGAACAGCCAGCAGCCCGGCACCGAGCAGCCGATCCACTTCTGGGTTCCGACCTCGATCGCGCCCAGTGGGCTCGCGGTCGTCACCGAAGGGGACACGACGACAGTCTGGATGGGCACGCTCGGCACGCAGATGGTCGTGAAGCTTTCGCTCCAGAACAATTGCGTGGTGGGCGAGAAATATTACCTCAAGGGCCAGCTCGGCCGCGTGCGCGACATCAGAGTGAATTCGGACGGCGAGGTTTATGCGCTGGCCGAAGGCGGCGCGATCTACAGGCTCGAACGCTCTCTGGAGGAGACCGCCCCTGCCAAGCGCGCGCTCTAGAGACACCCTCGTAAGCGCGCTCCTCGCCAGGAGAAGTGCTAGCCCGCTAGCGGGCAAGGCCCTTAGCTGCAAGCTCGTTCAGATAGCTCCGGAAGCGCGCTTCGCTGTTCTCGCCGAGGTCGTGCAGGTAGTCCCAGGCAAAGAGGCCGGAATCGTGACCGTCGTCGAAGACGATGCGCACGGCGTAGTTGCCCACGGGTTCGAGCCTGAGAATGCGGACATTCTTCTTGCCCGGCACGGTGACGCGCTGTTCCGGGCTATGCCCCTGCACTTCCGCGCTCGGGCTCAGGACGCGCAGCATCTCCGCCGGCAGAGCGAAGCTCTTGCCATCATCAAAGCTCACGGTGAGGGTGCGCTTTTCCTTGTCGAGCTTGAGCTCTGTGGGCCAGGCTTGGGTCATGCTTCGGCTCTTCAACCCAGGTCGATTTCTCCCTCGACGACGTGATCGAGCGGCGTGCCTCCGGCGGTCAGGGTCATTTTCACCTTCAACTTGCCCCTGCCGCCCAAACCTTCCTCGCGCACCACGCGCTCGATGGCCTGCTGCGAGGTCACGCCGACCTCTTTCAAGAACTTCCGCATCGACATATTGAAACGCTGCTCATCCATGGCCGGCCTCCCTGGCAGCTTCCCCATCTGGAAAAGGCTGCGTATCTATATTAGAGACAGAGACTATATTAGAGATGAAAGCCCATGGCGGTCACCTCGCAAGGCAAGGGTCGCGCCAGCTCCAAGACGCGAGCCCGGACAATGAAGCCGAAAAGCCCAGTCAAACGCCGCAATGCGCCGGCCGCCGCGCTTGCCGACCCGCGATACCGCAAGCGTGTGGTCAAGAGCGCCAAAGCCTATAGTCGCAAGAGCAAGCCGAAAGTGGACCAGGACGACGACACGTAGAATGAGTGGAATCACCTCTCCTTTGATCGACAGTTTCGGCCGCGCCGTGACCTATTTGCGGGTTTCGGTCACCGACCGCTGCGATTTCCGCTGCGTCTATTGCATGGCGGAGGACATGACTTTCGTGCCGCGAAAGGAGCTCTTGTCGCTCGAAGAGATCGACCGGCTGGTGAGCGCCTTCATCCTGCGTGGTGTGCGAAAGGTGCGTTTGACCGGGGGCGAGCCCTTGGTCCGCCGGAACATCCTGTGGCTGATCGAAGCTTTGTCGCGGCATCTGGGCAACGGCCTCGACGAGCTGACGCTCACCACAAACGGCAGTCAGCTTCAGCGCTACGCCGATGCGCTCGCGGACCTCGGCGTAAAGCGCATCAACGTCTCTCTTGACACGCTCGAGGCGGCGAAGTTTCGCGTGCTGACGCGTTGGGGGGATTTCGACCAAGTCATGCGCGGAATCGACGCGGCCGATCGGGCCGGCCTCGAGATCAAGATCAATACGGTCGCGCTTCGCGATTGTAACGAGGACGAGATCGAGGATCTCTTGCGCTGGGCGCATGGCCGCGGCTTCGACTTCACTTTGATCGAGACCATGCCCATGGGCGAGATCGACGCCGACCGCACCGACCAGTATCTGCCGCTGTCATTGGTGCGGGCGCGGCTCTCCCAGCACTTCACGCTCGACGACGTCGCCTATCGGTCTGGCGGCCCTGCGCGCTATGTGCGGGTCGCCGAGACCGGCGGCCGACTCGGTTTCATCACGCCGATGACCCACAACTTCTGCGAATCGTGCAACCGGGTGCGCGTCACCTGCACCGGCACGCTCTATATGTGCCTTGGCCAGGAGGACGCCGCCGATCTCAGAGAACCGTTGCGGGCGAGCCAATCGGATGCGCTGCTAGACGCGGCAATCGACGAGGCCATGGCGCGAAAGCCCAAGGGCCACGACTTCGTGATCGACGGGCGCGCCAAACCCGCAGTTTCGCGCCATATGTCCGCCACGGGCGGCTAAGTCCGCAGAGGGTTAAGAAACCCTTGCGGCGTGAAAAAATCCCAACACTGCGTGACGTTCCGCCTTTTCCCGGCGGTTTGTGCGGGGTCCAAAGCAGCATGAATCTTCCGCTTACGGCGTTTCTTAACCTGCGAGCCGGTAATTTGCGTCCAGGATCAGGAGCCTAGCCAGAGCGGAGCCGAAACCGCGGTTACTTCATGTTGCTCAATCGATCGCTAAAGAGGAACTGGCACTGGGTAGGGCTCGCGCTGCTCTCGGCGATCATCGCCGCCATGGCACTCATTGCGCCAAGCAAGGTGAGCGAGCTGGAGCTGAAGCGCGAAGCGCTCGTCGCCGAGCAGCGCATCCGCACGCAACTCCAGGAGGATCCCAATGTCGTCGCCGACGCGATGACCACGCCCGGCGTCGCGCCGCAACTGAGCGATGTGTTCCACGGCTCTGGTTATCAGCACCGCGTCCTCCGCTATGAGCTCTACGACGCGGAAGGCCGACTCGTCTTCACCAGCGGCCAAGCCAATGTCGACCTTGGCGACGAGATCGGCGATGTCACGAGCGATCCCTCGGCGAGCGGCGGCGTCCTCGGCCTCTACGCCGGCGCCACCGCAAGCGGCCCTTCGCATTTCGCCGTGCTCAACATTCCTCTGCGTTTCCGAGACGACGCACGCGGGACACTCATCGTCTATCTGGACCAGAGCGACCAAGCGAGCGTCCTGACAGGCTATTTCAGTCTTATTGTCGCCGTGACGCTCATCCTGCTCGCGATCGGCGTCGCCACGCCGGTCGCCTTCGCCTGGATGCGCAGCCAGGAACGGCGGCAGGCCGAAGAGCAGGTGCGTTATCTCCAGAGCCACGATGCACTCACGGGCCTCGCCAACCGCAGGGCCTTTGCCGAGTCCCTTGCCGACGCAATGTCCCGGATGAAGCGGGACAACACGCATATCGCCGTCATCTGCCTCGACATCGACAAGTTCAAGGAGATCAACGACGCCACCGAACATGGCGGCGGCGATCAGGTGCTGCGCGAGATGGCGATCCGGATCAAGGGCACGCTCCGGGAACGCGACATCATCGCCCGGCTGGGCGCCGACGAGTTCGCCATCGCGCTGGTCGACATCACCAACCTCGGCGACGTGATGGCCTTCATGAACCGACTGGTCGGCGCCTTGCGGCACCCGTTTCAAGTGGGCGGCAAGGAAATCCTCGTAACGACGAGCGTCGGCATCGCGCTGGCGCCCGCGGATGGCGATACCGCATCAACCGTGCTCCGCCACGCGACCATCGCGCTGTCCCGCGCCAAGGGCGACGGCGGCCAGCGCATGTGCTTTTTCGAAGAGAGCATGGACAAGGCGCTCCAGCGCCGCCGCACGGTCGAGCACGAGCTTCGTTTGGCGCTCGGGCGCGAGGAGTTCGAGGTTGTCTATCAGCCGCAATACGACCTCGTATCGGAGCAGCAGTCCGGGTCGGAGGCGCTGATCCGCTGGCACCATCCGGTGCACGGCAAGATCGCTCCGGGGCACTTCATCTCAGTCGCCGAGGAGACCGGGCTCATCGTTCCTATCGGCGAATGGGTCTTGAGGCGCGCGTGCTGGGACGCCGTAACGTGGCCCGGGCATTTGACGGTGGCGGTGAACCTATCGCCGGCGCAGTTCCGCGACAGCGACATCGCCGAGACCGTGGCCGAGATCCTGAAGGAGACCGGCTTGCCGGCCCAGCGGCTGGAGCTTGAGATCACCGAGAACCTTCTCATCAACGACACCGAGGAGGTTTTGGGCAAGCTCAACCGTCTGCGCGACATCGGCGTGGCAATCGCCATGGACGATTTCGGCACGGGCTATTCGAGCTTGAGCTATCTCGCCCGCTTCCCGTTCTCCAAGATCAAGATCGACCGGCAGTTCATCCGCAACATGACGCGCGACCCGGCCATGCGGGCGATCGTCAAGACCATCATCGCGCTCGGCAAGTCGCTCGACGTGACCATCACGGCCGAGGGCGTGGAGATACCCGAGCAGGCGGAAATGCTGCGCAAGTTCGGCTGCCGTCAGGTGCAGGGCTTCCTCTACGGGCACCCCGAGGCGGCGAACACCCACGCCAAGCCCAAGGGAACCCCCGACGGCAAGGTGACCCCGATCCGGGCAAGGCGCTCGAGCGCCGCCTGAACGCTACCCTCCCGGTGTGCGGTATTCCTGCATCGTGGTCGCACGGCGGCCGCCCAGAATGCCCTTGAAGACGGGCTGCTGCTGTTGATTCACAAAGCCCCGGGCCTGGGGCTTGCGCTCATACACTTGCCTGTTCGGGCTGGGCGTCGCAATGGCGCGGGGTGCTTGCACCGCGTTCACTGCCGCCGATTCCGCTTCCGCCGCTGTCGTCTTGGGCGGTTTACGTAAGGGCACGGGCACGGTCCCGTCCACTGCGGCGGTCTCGTACGTCTCTTCCACTTCGTCGGCCTCGACGAAGTCCGCGGGCGCTAGGCTCGCAATTGTCTCAAGCGCCACATCGCCCGCAAGCGCCGGTGCCGGCGCGTTCTGGATCCGCGCCTCCTCAAGTTCCAAAGCTCCCTCCAGCGCCGCTGCTTTCAACGGCGCCATGGGCGGAGCAGCGGCGGCAGCGGCGACCGGAGAAGCAAGCGCTGGCCCTTGCGGTGATGCCGCGTCCGGTGATGCCGCGTCCTCCGGCAATGCCTCAGGCTCCGGTCGTGCGGCGTGTCGCGGCGGCGCGGCCTCCTCAACAATCGTCGGCAAGGCGCCAGTGACCTCCGGGAGGTTGGGCGCGCTCCACGCCGGATCGTCGATATCGCCCTCACCGCTCACACCTTCCGGCTCTTCGGCGGTCGTGATGGCGCGGTCCATCGGGTCAGGCGCTGCCGTGGCGAGCGCGACACGGACCGCGACCAGGCGGGATCCCGTCTCGGTCGGCACAGGCAACGTGATCATGACAGGCAGGACGAGCGCAAGCGCTACGACGTGGGCGGCTCCGGCGCCCATGGCGCATAGAGAGAGGCTGGGCTTGCTGGATTGGATCACGGACGGTGGAGCGCAAAAAAGTTTCGCCGAACGCTCTACACTCACATCCTGTCCGAGTTAGCTGAGTCGGCTCCTTTCCCGCAAGTCATTAGTTCTCCATGATTATTTTAGGCGCTTGCCGAATGGCGCCAGAAACGCGCTCAAGCTCGGCCGAAGCGGCAGCGGCGATGTCGCGATAGGCTTTCGCGACGGTGGACTTCGGATCAGTCGCCACCACCGGCTTCCCCTCGTCCGAGGTCACGCGCACGGACATGGTGAGAGGCACTTCGCCAAGGAAGGGCACGCCGAGCCTCTCGGCTTCGGCCCGCGCCCCGCCATGGCCGAAAATGTCGGACGCGTTGCCGCAATGGGGGCAAATGAACGTAGACATGTTCTCTACAATGCCGAGCACCGGCACATTCACCTTCTTGAACATATTCAGCCCTTTGCGCGCGTCGATCAGGGCGAGGTCCTGGGGCGTCGAGACGATGACGGCGCCGGCAAGCGGCACTTGCTGCGCCATGGTGAGCTGGGCATCGCCCGTGCCGGGCGGCATGTCCACCACGAGCACGTCGAGCTCGCCCCAGGCTACGTCCTTCAGCATCTGCGATAGAGCCGACATGACCATGGGCCCGCGCCAGATCATGGGAGTCTCCTCGTCGACGAGGAAGCCCATGGACATCACTTTCAGCCCATAGGCGCGCATCGGGTCCAGCTTGTTGCCCGCGAGCTGCTGGGGCTGGCCGCGGACGCCGAGGAGCCGCGGCATGGAGGGGCCGTAAATATCGGCGTCGAGCACGCCGACCTTCAATCCCTGATCCTTCAGGGCGAGCGCAAGATTGACCGCTGTCGTGGACTTGCCGACGCCGCCCTTGCCCGAGGCCACGGCGATGATGTGCTTCACACCAGGTACCCCACCAGGGCGATGTCGGGCATCGCGGGCGGCGCCCGGGCGGGCGAAACCTTGGGGCTGTGGCGGCTGCGCGCTTTGTGGCGGTGCCGGCCGCA
>CAYUTT010000078.1:0-7700 GCA_964447575.1 uncultured Methyloceanibacter sp. | reverse complement strand
TCTCGACCAGCTCCTTGACGACGCTTGCCGGCCGCTCGACGACCTCACCCGCGGCAATGCGATTTATGAGGTTCGGCGGCAGCTGCCGAATGGCCATCGCGCGCCTCCGTTTGCCCGTCCGCCGATTCAAGGGCGGGCGGTCAGTTTAGCCGATTCTGGGAGTGTGCGGCGGCCCCTGTCTAGCCGGGGGCACCATCCAGCGTCGCGGCAGCGGGCTCGACCGGTCTGCCCACAATGGTGGTAATGAGACGATCGGAGGCGAGCATGCGCCCCGCCACGCGCATGATGTCGTCCATGGTCACCGCCTCTATCAGGGCATTGCGCTTACCAGGGTAATCGATGCCGAGCTCCTCGATCTGAATCCACAGAAGCTGGTTCGCGATGCTGGTCGAGGATTCGAAGCGCAGCGCGTAGGCACCCGTGAGATAGGACTTGGCGCTTTCCAAATCCTCCGCGCTCGGCCCTTGCTCGGCGAGCCGTTTCAGCTCGCTCTCGATCACCGAGAGCGACTGGCCGACGGCCTCGTTCTTGGTCGCCACGTTGCCGACGAACACGGGACCGTGCTGATATGGATAAAGGTTGGAATAGACCGAATAGGCCAGGCCGCGCTTCTCGCGCACTTCCTCCATCAGCCGCGACGAGAAGCCGCCGCCACCGATGATGTAGTTGAGCACATAGGCCGGGATGAAATCGTCGTCCTTCCGGGGGATACCCCGTAGGCCGAACTGCGCCACCGACTGAGGCACATCCATGAGGATGACCTCGCGCTTAGGCCCGAGCGTCGGTTCGGCCTGGGCGACGGCGACGAGATCGGAACGCGCCGGCAGATCGCCAAACAGCGTGTCGAGGACTTTGCCAAGCTCTTCGGCGTCGATATCGCCGACCACCGAGATCGCGAGCTTGTCGCGGGCAAAAACGCGCCCAACATAGTCGCGCAGGTCGTCCGCCGTCATCGCGGCGATGGATTCCTTGGTGCCCTTCACCGGGCGCCCGTAGGGGTGATCCTGGAACGCCAGGCGGTCCCACGCCATCGAGGCCACCGCCTCCGGATCGTTCTCGTCGAATTTGAGGCCGGCCAGGATTTGAGCGCGCACCCGCTCGACCGCGTCCTCATCGAAGCGCGGCTGCGACATGGCGAGACGCACGAGATCGAACACCTCGTCCTTATTCTCGGTGAGAGTCTGGATGCTGCCGAGCATGACATCGCGGCCGGCATCGAAATTCATGCGCATGGCGAGCGCCTGCTCACGCTCCTGAAAAGCCGTGGCATCGAGATCGCCCGCGCCCTCATCCATCATGGCCGTCACGAAATAGGCTTGTCCTTCCTTTCCCGGGGCATCCTGAGAGGCGCCGCCGAGAAAGGCGAAGCGGATAGCGATCAACGGATTGCCGTGGCTTTCCACGAGCCAGGCCTTGATGCCGCCAGGGCTCGTAACGTCTTGAATCTTCATGCTGCTCCCTTGAGCCACAGCCGGTGGCGTCACGAGCGCAGCCGCCGCCAGCGAAGCGCCAAGCCATACCATGCGGGTCATTCGGGCCAAAAGCGAAGAGTGAATTGTCATCCGCGCCTACGACTTGCCGTCCGCCGCTTCGGCAGGCCCGTCGCCGATGCTGCTCGTGTATTCGGGCGCCGGCGTGAGAATGCCCGTGACCGAGCTGTTGGCGACGAGGTATTTGCGGGCGACAGCGCGGATGTCGTCCACGGTGACTTGCCTCAAGCGGTCAGGCCATTCCTCGACGTCGTTCACCGTCATCCCTGCGGCCAGCCGCCAGCCATACTGACGGGCCATGCGTGAGATCGAGTCGGTGTTGTAGACGAACTCCGCGATCTGGGAGGCGCGGGCGCGGTCGAGCTCTCCCTGGGTCACGCCCTCGTCGCGCAATTCGGCGATCACACCGTCGATGGCCCTCTCGATGTCCTCGGCGGAGTGAGCCGCTCCGGCGATGGCATAAAAGCCGAGCCGGCCGGAATCGATGCCGGAATCAGAGTACCAGCCTCCGGCGGAGGCCGCCGCCTTCTGCGCTACCACGAGCCGCCTGTAGATGCGGCCCGTCGAACCGTGGGCGGCGATGCGCATCAAGAGGTCGAGCGCCTCGGCCTCGCCAGGCTCGGCGGAGGCATAGCTGGGGGCTAGGTAGTAGCGCTGTACCGTGGTGCGGCCGGCACGGGGATCCTCCAAGAACACTTTGACGGGGGCCTCATGCTTCGGCTCGCGCGGGCGGGCGCGCGTCTCGACGTCCCCATGGCGCGGAATCGTGCCGAAGGTCTTCTCGGCCAGTGCCTTCACTTCGTCAGGCCCCACGTCGCCAGCGACGATCAGAACCGCGTTCTCAGGCGCATAGAAACGGCGATAGAAGGCGAAGGCGTCCTCGCGATTGAGGTCTCTGATCTCGTGCTCCCAACCGATGATGGGGATGCCATAGGGGTGATTGCGGTAAAGCGCGGCCATCATCTGCTCTTGCAGGATGCTGCCCGGATCGTTGTCCACGCGGGAGCGGCGCTCCTCCAGAATAACGTCCCTCTCGGTCGCCACGTCTTCCTCGCTGAGGCGCAGATTGGCCATGCGGTCGGCCTCCATTTCCATCACCGTCGCCAAGCGATCCTTGGCCACGCGCTGGAAATAGGCGGTGACGTCATGATTGGTGAAGGCGTTATCGTCGCCGCCGTTCCGGGCGATGATCTTGGAGAATTGACCGGTGGGGATGCTGTCGGTTCCCTTGAACATAAGATGTTCGAGGAAATGCGCGATTCCGGAGGCGCCGGGCGGCTCATCCGCCGCGCCCGCCTTGTACCAAACCATCTGGGTCACGACCGGGGCGCGACGATCGGGGATCACCACGACGTGCAGACCATTGGCGAGGGTGAACTCGCTGATCCGCTCGGGCAGGACGTCCTCAGCGGCGACAGCTGCGACCGACATGAAAAGGCTCACAAAGGCTGTGACCAAGCCAACTCGAAGAGCGGCGGTCAGTTGATCTAGCATCCATACCACCATTCAGCGAGGCCTGAGGGTTGCGATGCGGGCTTCTCGGCGTGCGAGTTGGGTAAGCATAACGAGCCGCTAACCGATGCGCCACATGTCGGGCCCTGGGCCAGGGTTTTCAAGGAAATAGAAGCTGCAAAATCGCGGCCAAAGTTAGGACCGGTGGGGAAACGGGCGCTCTTGGTTCTCCGCTTCGCTAAAATCCCACGTGATCGTTCTGGCCGCCGGAAACGCCTTGGTAACTGCCAGGCGCCACGGGGGCGAAATCCTCATCGTTTCGGTTCGGCAGCGGGGCTTGCGGCACGTGCGGCCTGAGGGCCTGCGGGCTCGATTGGGCGACCGCGCCGCTCTCCGGCAGCCTGTCCGACGCATCCGGCTCAGGCACATCGGGAATCGGCTCCTCGACCGTCTTCGACCGTGCCAACAGCTTGTCGAGCAGGGTCTCCCTACCGGCATAGGCGTTGAGGGGATCTGCCTTGGCTTCCGCCTCCGCGTCCCGTGCCTTCTGCTCCGCGATGACCCGCGTACGCACCTTCTCCGGATCGTCCGGCCAATCCTGGCGAGCGGTGGCCACGGCGACGCCTTGGCTCGGCGCCGGCAGCGTATTGAGGTTCGGCGGGACCAAGAGGGGCGGACGCTCGGTCATCTGCACGTCGGCTTCCTGGCGAGTGCCCGAGATGCCCATATAGTCGAAGACCTTGCCCTCGAACTCCACGGCCCCACAGCCGCCAAGGGAGGCCACGCAGGCGAGCACGCCGGCGAGCTTCAAGGCCCTCGTCCCAATGGCTTTTGCGGTGAAGTGCCCCAAAAATCCCCCTCGATCCGGCAAGATCCGGATTTAGCTTACATTTTGGAGGGATTTTCGGCCTTTTTGTGACCTCCAAACAACGAGTCATATAGAAGTCCGATGACCCCGGCAACTATGGCCACGTCGGCAATGTTGAAGACATACCATTGGAAGCCGAAGGCGTGAAAAGCGAAGAAATCCGCGACCGCGCCATAGGCGATCCGGTCGATGGCATTGCCGATGGCACCTCCGATGATGAGCCCGATGGCGCCCGCCGTGAGCCTCGAGGTCACCCGCGCCAGCCAGATCGTGAGCGCGAGGCTTGCGGCAAGCGCGAAGGCGATCAGCCCAAGCCGCCCGAGGGCGCTGTCCTGGGGCAGGAGCCCATAGCTGATCCCCTTGTTCCAAACCAGGACAAGGTCGAAGAAGGGCGCGATCGTGACCGTCCCCTTGGCGCCGATATCGTACACGTGCAGCATCCAGGCCTTGTGCGCCTGGTCGGCGAGAAGCGTCAGGGCGGCGATCCCGAGCCCAAACGGCGAATACGGTCCCCAGAGCCAGTGACGCAGCATGGCGTTACTTTCGTGCCCGGGCGCGCTGGTCGTACTGGCGCACGGCGTCCGCATCGCGTGGTGCGAGCGTGGGAAACTCGGGATCCGACCCCACCTCGGGCAGGATCTTCCAGGACCGCGCGCATTTCTTGCCCTTCGCGCGGGCGAAGACCACGGCGACGCCTTCGACGTCTTCGAGGCGGAAAGCGTCCGGCGGGCCCTCCTCAGGAAGGAGCCTGGCGCCGCTCGTGATGGCGATCTCGGCGAGATCCACACCGCGGAGCGCGACTCGTAGTTCGTCGTCCGAGACATGGACCTTTGGCGCGGCTTCGAGGCTCGAGCCGATGCGACCTTCCTTGCGCTCGATCTCGAGCGCGCCGGTCACCACGCGGCGCACTTGGCGGACCTTCCTCCATTTGTCCGCCAGCCCTTCGTCGCGCCATTCCGGCGCGACGGCGGGGAACTGGCGCAAATGCACGGAGCCCTTGTCCTCGGGGAAGCGGTTGAGCCACGCTTCCTCCATGGTGAAGCACAGCATGGGCGCCAGCCAAGCCGTGAGGCTTGAGAACAGCCGGTCCATGACGGTAAGCGCCGCGCGGCGCGTCACGCTGTCATAGGACTCGCAATAGAGCGCGTCCTTGCGGATGTCCAAATAGAAGGCCGAGAGATCGTTGACGCAGAAATTGAGCAGCGCGTGGAAGATGCGCTTGAAGTCGTATTCGGCGTAGCCGTCGCGCACGAGCGCATCCAGCTCGGCAAGGCGCGCCAGCATGTAGCGCTCGAGCTCCGGCATCTCGTCGTAAGGCACGGTGAGATCGTCGTGGTAATGCGCGAGATTGCCGAGCAGGAAGCGCAGCGTATTCCGCAAGCGGCGATAGGAATCGATATTGGCCTTGAGGATGTCGGGACCGATGCGCAGGTCCTCGGCATAGTCGGAGCTCATGGCCCAGAGCCGCAAGATCTCCGCGCCGGATTGGCGCATGACGTCTTGCGGGGCGACCACGTTGCCGAGCGACTTCGACATCTTGCGGCCATCCTCATCGACCGTAAAGCCGTGGGTGAGCACCGCCTCGTAAGGCGCGCGGCCGCGCGTGCCGCACGCCTCGAGCAGTGACGATTGAAACCAGCCGCGATGCTGATCGGAGCCTTCCAGATAGAGATCGGCCGGCCATTTGAGGTCCGCCCGCTTCTCCAGCACAAAAGCATGGGTCGAGCCGGAATCGAACCACACATCGAGAATGTCGTCGACCTTCTCCCAGGCTGCCGGATTGTCGACAAGGCCACCGAGAAAGCGTTCCTTGGCGCCGTCCACGAACCAGGCATCGGCGCCCTCCGTCTCGAAGGCCCCCGCGATCCGCTCGACGAGCTCGGCGGAGGCATTGAACCCCGGGCGCGGGACCACTTCGCCCGTCTCCTTGTGCACGAACACCGTAATGGGCACGCCCCAAGCGCGCTGGCGCGACACCACCCAATCGGGCCGCGTGTCCACCATGCCCCTGATGCGCTTCTCGCGCTGCGGCGGCACCCATTGGGTCTCGCCGATCGCCTTCAACGCCCGCGCTCTGAGGGTCCCGTCACTATCGAGCTCGCGGTCCATGACGATGAACCACTGCGGCGTGGCGCGGAAAATCACCGGCTTCTTTGAGCGCCAGGAGTGGGGGTAGTCGTGCTTGTAACGGTATCGCGCGATTAGCGCTTTCGCCGCGATGAGCGCCTCGATCACCGCCTCGTTGGCGTCGCCGAACTTGCCCTTGTCGTCGACCACGCGCTTTCCTTCGAAGCACGGCGCTTCCTTGGTGAAGAAACCGGCCTCGTCGACCGTGAATGGAATTGCCTTATCGATCTGGCGCTCGTGCAAGAGGCGCTCGCTTGCGGTCCAGACCTCGAAATCGTCCATGCCATGGCCGGGCGCGGTATGTACGAAGCCGGTGCCGGTGTCTTCGGTGACGTGCTCACCCGCCAGTAGCGGTACCATGAAGCGGTAGTCGCTTTCGCTTCTCAGCGGATGCGCGCACATCGACTGCCGCAACATCTCGCTCGTCACGTCGCCGAGGCGCGACCAACCTTCGATGCGTGCGGCGGCCTTCACGGTCTCGGCCAGCGCATCGGCCAGGATCAACCGCTCGCCGACCTTGGCCCAGTTGTCCTGGGGGGCTTGGGTGATCTCGTAGATCCCATAGGCGATCGACGGCGAGTAGGAGACGGCGCGGTTGCCAGGGATGGTCCATGGCGTCGTGGTCCAGATGACGACATAGGCATGCTGCAACGCTTGCGGGTTCGGGTTGTCGGCGCTTGCGAACAGCACCGGGAACTTCACGTAGATCGCCGGGCTCTCGATCTCCTGGTACTCGACCTCTGCCTCGGCGAGCGCGGTGCGCTCCACCACGGACCACATCACGGGCTTCGAACCGCGATAGAGAAGCCCGTTCATGGCGAACTTCATGAGCTCACGGGCGATGGTCGCCTCCGCGTCATGGCTCATGGTGGTGTAGGGGTGATCCCAATCGCCCTCGACGCCGAGGCGTTTGAACTCCTCGCGCTGCACGTCGAGCCATTTCTGCGCCTCGTCGCGGCATTCGCGGCGGAAGGCGATGAGCGCGGCCGGGTCCTTGAGATCCGGCTTCGGCTTTCCCTTGGCGCGGTAGTTCTCCTCCTCGACCTTCCACTCGATGGGGAGGCCGTGGCAGTCCCAGCCCGGGACATAATTGGCATCCTTGCCCATCATGCTCTGCGAGCGGGTGATGACGTCCTTGAGGATCTTGTTCAGCGCGTGGCCGATATGGAGATGGCCGTTGGCGTAAGGCGGCCCGTCATGGAGGACGAATTTCGTCCGGCCCATGGCCTCCTCGCGCTGGCGATCGTAGAGGCGCATCTGCGCCCAGCGCGCCAAGAGCTGCGGCTCCCGCTCCGGCAGCCCTGCCTTCATGGGGAAATCGGTCTTGGGCAGAAAAAGCGTCTCGCTCCAGTCGCGGTCGGTTTGCGGCTGAACGGGCTGTGGCGTGTTGGTCTTCGGTTTGGGCGTCTTCTGCTTGGCAACGGTCTTGGGCTTGGCGGCCCTCTTGGGCTTGGCGATCGCCCTGGGTTTTGGGGTCCCGGTCTTTGCGGTCTTGGTCTTGGCGGCCTTGGGCTTAGCGGCCTTGGGCTTAGTGGCTCCGAGCTTTTTCTTGGCCGCCTTCGGCTGAAGGGCTTTCGATCTCGAGAGCGCCCTCTTGGGCGCCACGGCCTTCTTTGGCGCGGCCCCCGATTTCGACCGCGCCCCTTTCGCGGGCTTGAGCTTCTTCTTGGCAGGCTTCGCCGTCGCGGACAGCTTGCGCTTCGCCGGGCTGGCCTTCGCGGCAGCGCTCTTCGCGGTCTTGACCTTCTTGGTCTTCGGCGTCA